>JANMDA010000010.1:0-6180 GCA_031376085.1 Chloracidobacterium sp. | reverse complement strand
GCAAGATCGTATTCAAAAATAAACTGCTTTTTGACGCCGAAACGCAGGCGTCTCCTCTCGACGAAGCGGCCAGTAACGCCTATCTCGGCGACCTGCTCCTACACACGAACCGGGCGGACGATGCTGAGCCTTATTTGTTAGCAGCCTTAAAACTACAGCCAGAATCCGGCATGGCAAACGTCGCTCTCGGCATGGTGCGCATCAAGCAACGGAAGTTTGGCGAGGCAAAGCAATGCCTCGAGAAAGCGATCGCCGGCGACCCAAAAAATCATCTCGCATACTTTCGATATGCTTACATCCTCAGCCGCGAAGGCCTTGATGAGTTTGGGTTTGTTCGCTCATTTGACGCTGCGGCGGCGGCAAAAATGCGTGAAGCACTGAGAAAGGCAATTGCGATTAACCCAGCATTTACCGAAAGCTATGAGCTTTTAGCCTTCGTCAACCTCGTCAATGTCGAAGAGCTTGACGAGGCCGCCAAAATGATACAGACCGCTCTGAAATATCAGCCCGGCAATCAGCGCTATGCCCTGCGTCTTGCCGAAGTCTTATCACGTCAGAATAAGCTCGATGAGGCAAATGCAATGGCGGAAAAGATATCTCGAACCTCAGACGCCCAGGACATCAAAACTCGTGCTGAAAGCCTGATGTCCGAGATAGCAAGACACAAAGCCGTTAATGATCAAAATGCAGCGCTACAGAAGCGGAACGGAACGCCGGGACTGATCCGGCGCACAGATGGAAAGCCGCCGAACGAGGTCGAGTTAGCAAAACTCCAGAAAGAAGCGACGCTTCGCGCTATCAATGAGTCGCTTCGCAATCTGGAAGCAAACGAGCAGCGCGTTGTCGGATATGTTCAAAAGATCGATTGCCGGTCGAGACCAATAGTTTTTACCATCAAGGCCGCAGATTCAACTTTTACAATTACCGGCAAAGATTTTGAATCGCTAACGCTTCAATCCTTCGATGCTGCGTCAAACAATGTCGAGATTGGATGCGATGCAAATCTGTCGGCACTAAATGCGGTCGTAACCTTCATGCCCGAAACTGCAAAAGGCAGTTTACGCGGTGCGATCAGAGCGATCGAGTTTGTGCCTGAGAATTTCCATATAATGTCTGCCGACGAATTGAGTAGATCGGCAAACGTAGTTTCCGATCAGTCAGCGTCTGCATCGAACGACGACGATGCTCGTCGTCGGGCAATGATGGCGGCAATGAGGGATGCTTTGCCAAAACCCGCTGCGGGACAAAAACGCGAGATGGGTTTTCTGGATAAGATCGAATGCACCAAAAAAGGTAATTTTTTCTATCTTCGCACCGCTGCCCAAACACTCAAGCTGCTGAATTCGTCGCCCGAATCGCTTCAGGTCGTCCTTTTTGTACGAGATTTGGAAGGCATGCAGTTTGGGTGCGCTCTAAAACCTGTAGAGTATCCGGTTGTATTCATTTACAATGACAAACCCGACGTAAAGGCCAAAACCGCCGGCGAGATCGTCTCCCTCGGTTTTGTTCCGCAGTCATTCGTTTTGGATGATGGTCAATAACATTCGTGTAAAAAAATTTTGCAACCCGACTCTGGTATCCATTAGAACCAAAAAACAAATAGGAGGTTAATTAATAATGACAGATCAAACCGTTGGTGCAGCAGCAAAACAGGAAATGCCGCCCGAAGCACAAATAATGAACCTTGCGATGGGCAGCTTTATGACACAGGCAGTTTTTGTCGCGGCAAAACTCGGTATTGCCGATCTTTTGGCCGCCGGTGAAAAGACAGCCGCCGATCTCGCCTTAGCAAAGGAAACAGACGAGCGTTCGCTCTACCGGCTTTTGCGTACACTTGCCAGTTTGGGAGTGTTTACGGAAACATCCGACAAAACATTTGCGAACAATGCTGTAAGCGAGACGATGCTTGCCGATTCGCCAACAAGCATGCGGGCGATGATTCTGATGATCGGTGATCCTGAACATGGACGCGTTATCAATGATCTGGAATACAGCGTTCGCACCGGAAAACCGGCGTGGGAACATGTGCACGGGGTGCCGGTGTTCAAGTATTTCTTTGAAACGAACAAGGAGCTTGGCAACATTTTTAATCAGGCGATGACGAGCGGTTCACACAGCCAGATCGTCGCGGTACTGGACGCGTATGATTTTTCGGGCATTGGCACAATCGCCGATATTGCCGGCGGCCACGGGCATTTGCTCGGCGGCATTTTACGAAAATATCCAGAGATTAACGGCGTGCTTTTCGATCTCGGCGTTGTATTAAAGGGGGCACCCGAAATGCTGGCCTCTTACGGCGTCAAAAATCGCGTCGAATTGGTCGAAGGAGATTTCTTTACCAATATACCCGTCGTCGCCGATGCTTACATTATGAAGCACATCATCCACGACTGGTACGACGACAATTGCGAAAAGATACTCGGCTGTATCCGACGGTCAATGCCCGACGATGGTCGTCTTTTGATCGTAGATGCCGTCATTCCGCCCGGCAACGATCCGCATCCGGGTAAGTTGCTCGACCTTGAAATGCTAGTCGCTCCAGGCGGCGTCGAACGCACTGCTGCTGAATTCGAAACACTGCTGACCAACTCTGGATTTAAGTTGTCACGCATAATCCCGACGCGTTCACCGGTAAGCATTGTTGAAGCCTTCAAGGCATAAAGCGGCTGGAATTTAGCGGGCAGAAACGCGAGTGTGAACGAGCGTGCCGATGGCTAATCCGCACGCTCGTTCACACTCGCGTTTCCGCCCGTGTCGCCGCGATGTTATCCTCAATTCCAAGAGATCAGTTTTATGATGAATCGCCATACGCCGCAGCGTGTCGTAATAACGGGGATGGGATGCGTAACTCCGATCGGAATAGGACGTGAGGCATTTTGGGCATCGCTCAATTCGGGAGCGAGCGGTGTCCACCGCATCGAAGAATTTGACGTTTCGAAGTCGCCGGTGAAAATAGCAGCATACGTCCCGGATTTCGACTGGCAAGCTCAGTTAAACCCCAAAGATCGCAAACACGTTGCTCGCACAGTGCCTCTCGCTTTAGCCGCTGCCCGCGAAGCTCTGGCAGATGCAGATATTCAACCTGAAAAACTCTCGCTTGATCAAAAACGTGCATTCGGCGTCGAGATCGGCACAGGCGGCGGAGGTCTCGCATTTACCGAAAAACAATATTCATATTGGTATATCGGCCCCGAAACATCGGCCAGCGTCTATGTAATACCCTCTTCCACACACGGCGGCCTTTCGAGCGAGCTTTCGATGGCATTTGGGTTACGAGGTCTATCGCATGTGGTGTCAACAGGCTGCACAAGTTCGACGGACGCAATATTCTACGCTGCACAGCACATCGCAACGGGAAGACAGGATATGATGATCGCCGGTGGCGTGGACGCTCCGCTCGCACCGGGAATTCTCGCAGGATTCAATGTCATGACGGTCTTAACAAATCAGTGGAACGACGAGCCGCAAAGGGCATCCCGTCCATTTTCAAAAAACCGTTCCGGCATGGTGGTTGGCGAAGGCTCGTGGATGTACATTCTCGAAAGCCTCGAATCGGCCCAAGAACGCAATGCAAAAATCTATGCCGAGATCGCCGGCTACGCTTCTACATGCGACGCTTATCACCGCGTGCGGTTGGAGGACACAGGCACCGAACCGGCACGAGCGATGTCGCTTGCTCTCAAAGATGCAGATCGTCAGCCAACAGACATCGATTATGTCAATCTTCACGGCACTTCGACTGTCCTAAATGACAAGATCGAAACCAACGCAGTCAAAATTGCCCTTGGCGATCATGCTTATCAAATACCGATGTCTGCGACAAAATCGCAAGTCGGCCATCCACAGGGTGCAAGCGGCGCAGCAGGAATTGGAGCCGCGCTTTTTGCCTTTCAGACGCAGACTGTTGCTCCGACAATTAATTTGGACGAACCCGATCCTGAATGTGATCTCGATTATGTGCCCAACATATCGAGAGCGGCCACTGTGAATTTCGCATTGTGCAACTGCATCGGCTTTGGTTCGAAAAACAGTGCGCTCGTATTGGAAAAAGTAGACGCCTAAATGTTTCCTGATTTTTCCCAACGCAGCCACCAACTCGAGCGTCTTGATACCGGCGACTACACGCGAGCAGAATATCGCCGCTGGCAGAAGGAAATGCGGTTTATTCACCGGATCTTTGGTGAAATGCGGGCACTTCGCCGGACACTTTACCTGGATCTCAAACGGACGGATGGCCCTGTTTCCGTGCTTGATGTCGGTGCCGGTTCTGGCGAATTGCTCCGTAAATTGACTAAATGGACAGCTCGGCTCAAGACTTTTTTTGTTGGTGTCGAGATAAACCGTCAGGCAACGCTTTCTATCCGAAGCGAGACAATCTCAGCGGTTCAAAGCGATGCCCTTTGCCTGCCGTTTGCCGACAAGAGTTTCGATTTTGTTTTTTGCTCCCTTTTCCTGCACCATCTGGGAGACGAAGCCGCCGTCAGCCTTCTCAAAGAAATGAGCCGGGTCGCCAGGAAGCGTATTTATGCCATCGACCTTAATCGCCATCCGACCGCATATTATTTGTATAAAGCTCTTGGCAGTGTTCTGCTGCAACGTTTTACGCTTGAGGATGGTGCCCTCTCGATACTTCGAAGTTTCAACCCGGAAGAACTACTGAGCCTTGCGAAATCGGCGGGCCTGCACGATATAAAGGTAAAACATTCCCGGGTAAATCGTCTGATATTGTCCGGCCGTTGAACTTTCCCAATGACCATTACGCTTAGATCTGAATATGAAGTTGCTATCGTCGGTGCCGGGCCGGCGGGTTCCAGCGCCGCGATCAGGCTTGCTCAGAACGGATTGAAAGTTTTGCTCGTTGAACAGAAAAAATTCCCGCGAGCTAAGCTGTGCGGCGAATTCATTTCACCTGAATGCCTCATTCATTTTGCCGAGCTTAATGTTCTTGAAGGCATGTCGCTTGCGGGCGGCGTTACACTTGACCGGACAATTTTCTACGCACGAAACGGTAAATCGGTCACGGTGCCAAGCGAGTGGTTTGGCGCAGATTCTCACGCGCTGGGTTTGAGCCGTGCGGAAATGGATTTACAGTTTCTTAATCGCGCACGCTCAGCCGGTGTCGATGTTCTTGAAGAAACAAGCGCGATAGGTTTGCTGTTCGATAACGAAAAAGTTTGCGGCGTTCGGTTGAGAGACATAGACCGTGAGACGTTTGAAATTAAGGCTGCCGTGACAATAGATGCTACCGGACGGTCCCGAATATTGGCACGCCAGATAGAAAAAAATGATGTCAAAGTACAACGTAAACGTGCCGATTTTGTCGCATTCAAAACTCACCTAAAAGGCGCCACAGTCCCGAACGGCGATTGCGAGATCTACGCATATCGCGGCGGCTATGGCGGCTGCAACTGTGTCGAAGGCGACCGTTTTAACCTATGTTTTATCGTCTCGACAGACATCGCAAAAAGGCACAATAGCGATGCGGCTGAGATCATGGAAAAGATCGTTTGTAAGAATCAGCGCGCTGCATATTCGCTTCGCAATGTAGAGGTCATCGACGACTGGCTGGCGGTGCCGATCGAAAGTTATGGCCGTGCAGAACTCTCTCCCGCCGAAGGTTTGCTGACGATCGGCGATGCTGCTGCCTTTATCGATCCGTTCACCGGCAGCGGCATTCTGCTCGCACTTGAAAGCGCAAAGATAGCCGCCGAAGTAATAACCAATGAATTTGCAAAATCCGAAAACGTCCGGTCATTTAATTCCCTCGCCCGCGAATATCATAATTTTTACAGTGCGGCGTTCGACCGCAGGCTCCGCGTTTGTTCGTTGCTGCGTCATGCAGCATTTATGCCTTTGTTAGCAGAAACAGTCATAAACGGCCTTGCCATGAGCAATAACCTGACGCGACGTTTAGCAAAAGCGACGCGGCTGGCCAAGCCAGTTTGTGCGAAGACGCACAGACACCCGTAAGTCCATTCGCTATTCTAAAAGAGGAACTGGTAAGTTATATCTGTCAGACAACTGGTCTTATATAAACTATACCTTTCTGGCCTACTTCAACGGGTCTGAAAATTTAATAAATCATCATACGTCATTGGAATCGGTTTAACACGCTTCTTCTTGTGCCGTCTGTGTGTTCGCACAGCACGACTGAAGCAAAGGAGATTTGTGAATAAACAG
>JANMDA010000433.1:0-4199 GCA_031376085.1 Chloracidobacterium sp. | reverse complement strand
CGCCTCGATTCGGTCCTTGCCTTCGCCGGTTATTGCATAGTCCGCGAGTTGCGTGAGGCCGAGTTCGCCCATCGAACTGCCGGACTTGCTGAGACGCTCGATCAACTCACTGCGTTGAGTCTTGACCGCAAGCCGTATCTCGCCGAGATTTTCGGAAACGTATTTTCCGGCACCAGGTGCAAGTGGGAGTGTTGTGACTATTGCATCTTCGAGTACAAGTTCCGAATTCTGGTCCGACACGTCAATGCGGCCCTGCTTTGCCGTTATCAGACGCACTGTTCCCGTCGCGCCGTCCGCTTTATAAATAAAGATGTTATTCCAGCGACCGGTCTCTACATCGCCATCGCGGACGAATATCGTGTATCCGCCGACTTCGGTATTAAATACGCCTGGCTCGATTGGTGATTCAAGTTTTTTGATTGCGGTTTGGAGCGCGACTTTACGAACAAGCGCGGCAGCCAGCGGCACGCCTTTCAAATTAACAACGAATGCAAAAACCGATAACAATATCCCGAGTATCGCAACTGGAACGGTGATCTGAAGATTGCCGACTCCGGCCGCTCGGATCGCGACCAGTTCGCTGTCGGTCTGCATTTTTGCGAGGCCTATCACTGTCCCGACAAGCATCGCCATCGGGCATGTAAAAGCAATGACGTTCGGCACAAGAGCCGCGCTCAACTGCCACATCAGCGTCGCCGGAATATTGACGCTAAAAAAAATATCCGAAAAACGGCTCGCTTGTTGGGCAAACAAAATTACGCTCAGCAGCAGCCACGAAAAAACAAAATACGGCAGCACCGCAAGAACCAGATATTTTGAAATGAGCCAGCCGGAACGTTTCATTTGTAATTACTTCTGATCGCCAACGATGTTTCGCCAACGACTTCCCTGCCGATAGATTGAGAGATCATCTGTTTAAGTACGGTTGAAAGAAGTTTGAGATCTTCACTCTTGTTTGCTGTTTGCGTCGCAAACTCACTCGGCGAAATTCGCCGTGCCGACAACGCTATTCCACGGCTCGATGCATTGAGTGATCGTCCCGATGACTTTGCACATGCTGAACATATCGGATGATGATTTACACGCATGAATGTTTCCTCAGTGTCGACGAACATTCTCTGGCATTGATCGCACTTGCTCCAATCGGGCATGTAGCCAGCAAGCCGCAGCAGCCACAACTCGAAGTAAACTCCCACGCTCAACAAGCTGTTCGGGTCGGCCGCCGCTGTTTCAATTGCGGCCTTTACCATTCGATAAAGCGTCTCGTTAGGATCATGTGGAGGCGAAAAAGCGATAAGCAGATCGCCGAGATAAGAAAATTTTTGCAGAAAATCCGGATTTACAGCAGCAGCAAAATACGACTGATGGAGATCTGCCTTTTGGATAGAAACTAGCTCAACATTGTCCTTTTGAAAATACTCAAGCTTTACGACTGAGAAAGGTTCGAGAGAGCTGCCGAATTTGCTTTTTAGACGCTTAGCTCCCTTCGCCACACCGCGGACCATGCCGTGTTCGCATGTCAAAAAGACAACGATCCGATCCGCCTCAGCCAGATTGTAACTCTTTATGACCAGACTTTCGGTCTCGATCAGGGCCATTGGTTTACCAGGGAATAAAGTAAAGTATCCAGGCAAGAACTAAACTTACGACGATAAATTGAGCAAAAGTTTTTGCACCGTAGATGATCCGTTGGCGGTTCGATCCTTTTGAAAAAACTCCAAAGGCCACCGAGACGAAAAGAGCGAACCCTACAAGATAGAGAAAATGGATCATTTCTTCCTCCCGAGTGCAATATCTACGGCATCAAGCGTCGCCAAGTAATTGAGCAATCCCGCCACTTCTAAAAATCTGCCGCCGTATTCAAAGGTCGCCCGCGCCGCCACGTTTGGCGAAGGTGTGCCAGCAATAATGTAACTAACTACTGCTCCAAGGCCGTTCCCAAATCTTGCAAAGACATTAAGAAGATACAGCAGCGTCCCGTCCTTGAAATCGAAGCCGGGATAATGTGCACCTCCGCTTACAATGGCAATCACGAACATGAGCCAAATGACGGCACCGATAATGATGCCTCGTTTGATCCGCCCTTGCAGCAGATGTCCCGAACCTGGCAAAAACCAGGAAATTATTCCAATAAATATCGAATTATCCATTCAGGTAAATTATTAACTATTTAAGTAGCAACTTTAAGAATCAAATTATAATCTCTGTAAATAAATGACTTATCATCCCGATATAATCTAATTTAACTTTTGAAATTCACTATATTCAATCCACTTAATTAATACGCAAAACCGACATACTTGTTACTGTATTTTTTCGAGCAGTACGGCATTTTTCGACGAAAAGCTCAAATACTTCTCGTGAAAGTTGATCAAAATCGGCTGTCACTTCCGGATGCCACTGCACGCCGAGAGCGAACCGGCTCTTTCGAGTGTCCTGAACGCACTCGATAACCCCGTCTTTGGCCCACGCCACGGCCCTTAGGTTCTTTCCTATTCTCTTTATCGCCTGATGATGCGACGAGTTAACGCGTATCGTTTCTTTGGTTTTTTTTACGGAGTTTAACTCTGCTAAAATGCTGTCGCTTGCTATCTTAAGGCTGTGCGAGTTGCGATTTGCCGGGTTTCCTTGTTCGTGCTTGATACTCTTTGACACTTGCGATTCGATATCCTGAATGAGCGAGCCGCCGCGAACGACATTCAATGCCTGCATGCCATAGCAGATAGCAAGAAGCGGTAAATTCAGCCTCTCAACCTCTTGGAGAACAAGCCGGTCGGTCTCGTCTTTTTCGGAAATGACTGTACCGAGTTTATTATGCGGCTCTTCGTCGTAAAAATGCGGATCCACATCAGTATTGCTGCCTGGCAAAAGAATTCCATCGAGATCCGCCAGACATTCAGCAATATACTCGGCTTTCGGGATCAGGCTTAGATGTATCGGCACACCGCCGCATGCCTCGACGGCCTCGCTATAGTCGCGTCCGAGGTAAAAGCGGCGAGTCTCCAACTCTAATCGCATTGTAATGCCGATGCGCGGACGCTTTGCCATAAGTAATTTATGTTCAATCAATCGGCTATCTATGTCAATTTGAGCATTTGAAATTAAAGCCTTATCATTGAGTTTTTATGCGACACGCCGAAAACAAAGTGAAAATTCGTTCAACAACCGTCCTGCTCGTCAACCGCGACGGCAAGACCGCGATGGCCGGCGACGGACAGGTGACGCTCGGCGAAACCGTTATAAAAGGCAACGCCCGCAAAGTGCGCCGCATTTCTAACGGTGCGATACTTGCGGGTTTTGCAGGCTCGACAGCTGATGCATTTTCGCTGTTGACGCGTTTTGAGACTAAGCTCGAACAGTTTCAAGGCCAGCTCGAACGTGCCGCCATCGAACTCAGCAAAGACTGGCGCACCGACAAATACCTACGAAATCTCGAAGCCCTGCTCATCGTCGCCGACGGCAAGGACGCATTTCTCATCTCTGGCAAAGGCGATGTAATCTCGTCGGACGACGGTCTGCTCTCAGTTGGTTCCGGAAGCATGTATGCGCTTTCAGCCGCCCGTGCATTGATGAAGCACACAAAACTTTCGGCAAAAGAGATCGCTGAAGAAGCACTACAGATCGCCAGTGAGATTTGCATATATACAAACGCCGACATTGTTGTCGAAGAGATTTAGTGCGAAGGATTAATTCCTAAAGAGAAGGTTTCTAAAATGTATAAATTCAATAATGAGAATTTTACGGATCTTTGCCGTGAAGCAAACGAGAAGACACTGGAATTGGATGAATCAAGCCATTATCTAACCTTACTTAAACTTGTGAGAATGCGACTGAAATGGGACGATCCAGGCGAAGGAGTCCAAAACTATGGCTCCGAGTCAATTTCGAGACTGATGGCGATCCGAAAGCTGGTAGAAAATCATTCCGAAGAACCCATAAGGTTTGAAAAAATTATCGAACGAGTTCTGCTGAAAAATGACTAGTTCTCGAAAGGAATAAAACGATGATGGAAAAATTATCAAGATATTTGTTCCTCTCGCCGGTTACTTACTCTGTTTTGAGACAACGATTGGTGATTGCTGCCGTGACGATGTTTGTCGCCGGAATCTTTGGAAGCCTAGTCTCACAGGGACAAACCATTGCGACAGTCGATAACGCACAACAGCTGTTCGATGCAGGAATAAGCGCCTCCAATAGAA
>JANMDA010000402.1:0-6431 GCA_031376085.1 Chloracidobacterium sp. | reverse complement strand
ATCATAAACATTCCGGATGTCGCGGCCCGCGAGTTTAACGACTTTGTCACCAGTTTTAAGTCCGGCCTTTGCCGCAGGCGAATCGTCGCGAACGCCGTCTATCAACATTCCATCAGTCGAATCGGCATAATTTGGTATCGTACCAAGGCTTATCTTAAAGCCAGTCCGCCCGCCAGTATTGCTAGATTTTGCGACGGTGTATGTCGGACGAGTAGGATTTTGGTCGATTGCTTTTGTGATAGCCGCAACGTAAGAAATCACACTCGCTTCGCCTGCGTAATTAATTTTATCTGCGGTGTCTGCCGGTTTATGATAATCGTTATGTGTACCGGTGAAAAAAAACAACACTGGAATCTTTTTCCTGTAAAATGAAGAGTGGTCGGAAGGCCCAAAGCCGTCCTCGTTCAGTTGGAGAGAAAAAGAAAACCCAAGATCAGATCCCTTGCCCCAACTCCGACCAAGAATGGCTCGCGCCTCATGCGTCAAGCCCGGTAACGGATAAAAATTATTTTTCTCAACAAACTCCTTCCATTCAGTTGCTGTGCCAATCCCGCCGATGGTCAACTTTTCGTCTTTCAACCGCCCGACCATATCGAGATTGATCATCGCTACAGTCTTATCGAGCGGGAAGATCGGATTATTGACATAAAAATTCGATCCGAACAAACCTTCTTCCTCGCCGCTGAAGGCGATAAAAATGATTGTTCGTTTGTTTCGGAACCCAGTCGCTACCGCTCCCGGTTCTGACTTAAACAGCCGTGCCAGTTCGATGATGGCAGCAACACCTGATGCATTGTCGTCCGCGCCGTGGTGAATTTCTTTTGAGTTTGCCGCAAGGCTGCCGTCGCCGCCGTGGCCGAGGTGGTCGTAATGGGCGCCGATGACGATTGCTTCGTTCTTGAGTTTTGAATCTGTGCCCGGCAGGATGCCGATGACGTTCGCTGTGTCGTAGCTTTTCGCAGGCGCACTCAACTCGCTCGCAGGTGCAGCGCCATGCGGATCGCGCACCGGCGTGAAAGAAAACGGCTGCAGGTAACTCTTTTTACCGTTTGCATCTCGAACTCCGGGTTTTAGTTTCACTTTCGCAAATTGATCAGCGATGTATTTTGCGGCCAGCGTCGCGCCGGGCTCACCCGCTCGACGGCCTTCTAGTTTGTCAGAGGCAAGGTATTCGATATGGCGGCGAAGATTCGCCTCGGTCTGATCGACGCGTGAGGTTTGCGGATTCTGCGCTATTAAACCGGCCGCAAAGCTAAAGATCAAAAGGAAAACAAAAGACTGTCTTTTCATAAAATTCTAAGGGTTCTCTGTGCACTCTGCGGCTAAATTACTCAACCCAATCCGCAATAAACACATTAGTATCGCCCTGATGAGCGGCGTTTCGGTTCGAGGCGAAAACGAGCTTTTTGCCGTCGGGCGAGAACATCGGAAAGCCGTCGAACGATTCGTTGAACGTCACGCGTTCGAGTCCTGTGCCGTCGACATTGATGATGGCAAGGTCAAAATTGGGTTGTCTTCGCGGCTTCGCACGGTCGGGATCGAAGTAGTTTGTGCAAAAGATTATCTTTTTTCCGTCGGGTGAGAAAAAAGGAGCAAAGCTCGCGGCATTGAGTTTGGTCACCTGACGCTTGTTCGAACCATCGGCGTTCATTACCCAAATGTCGAGGCGTGTTGGGACGACGAGATGCTCAGCAAGGAGGCTTTTGAATTTCGAGATTTCCTCCGGAGTCTGTTGGCTTGAACGGCGATACACGATCATTTTTGAATCCGGGGAATAAAAGGCTCCGCCGTCGTAGCCGACTTCGTTCGTTAACCGCTTGACGTTCTTCCCGTTTGTGTCCATCGAATATAGTTCAATGTCCCCGTCACGATCTGACGTGAAAATGATCTTTTTGCCATTCGGAGAAACCGTTGCCTCTGCATCGTAACCGGGCGAATTTGTAAGGTTCTTAATATTTTTACCGTCAAGTGTGGCCGAATAGATCTCATAAGTCGGATAAAGAGGCCATACATAACCTTTCGCGCGATCCGGTTCAGGCAGGCATTCTCTGCTACCGCCAAAGGTAGATGCGTAAAGCACTTTTTTGCCGCCTTTGAAAAAATATGAGCATGTTGTTCGTCCTTCGCCGCTGGAGATCATCGAGAGACCCGTGCCGTCGATGTTCATCGAATAGATCTGATCGCACGGACGGCCGTCTCGTTTTGACTGAAAGATCAGCTTCTTTCCGTCAAACGAAAAGTAGGCCTCGGCATTCTCGCCGCCAAAGCTCAACTGCTTTATGTTCTTCAGATGACGCTCGCCGGGGACAGTAAGTTTCTTCTCCTGCGCGAAAGCGGTTGACAAAAGGGTTATAATAATTAGGAATACAAGATACAAAGAATTCATATATCGATTATATTATTACGACCCGCTGTAATGTGCATCCGAAGTAAGTATATTTGCGAATTACTTTAACGCGTATGACATTTGAGACAAACAAGGATGTTCTTGATTGGTATGAAGGCCAGGAGCGCACTCTGACGCCGGAGTATATCGCGTCGATACCGTGGCACGAGGTAAAAGACCACCCAATCGACAAGCGTTTCATTCCCGTGCTGCTCTACATGCGCGATGTCGAAACGCTGACCGATATGTATCACCGCGAGATGCTGCGCACTCCGACGGGCAAAGATCCGTATATCAGCAAGTTTATGGAACGTTGGGGCATAGAGGAGGTTACGCATGGCGAGGTCCTCAACCGCTTCTTAAACGAGATCGGCGTCGAAACCGATGATAAATGGCAAACGCAGGTGCGCGCCGGTGTTCCGCACATCTACAACTCATACACATACCTGATCACAACGCTTACCAATTTTATCGGACGAAAATTCACGGCAACGCACATGACCTTTGGAGCGATCCACGAGATGTCTACCGCCCAGGGCTATCGACGCCTAATGGACCTTGCCGACCATCCGGTGCTGACTCAAATACTGCATGCGATCATTCGCGAAGAGGCCGCTCATACAAAATTTTACTGGAGCGTCGCCCGACTGGAGCTGCGCAAAAATGAATTTGCCCAAAAGCTGGCCCGCTTTGTGATAGATCATTACTACGCGCCCGTGGGGCAAGGCTCGCTCGCGAAAAAACGCACGGAATATGCGATAGGCACGCTTTTTGGCGATACGGATGCGTTAGATCGTCTTGATAAAACAGTCACGCAGCGCGTCCGCCAACTGCCCGGCTTTGCCGACATTACAAAGATCAATGAAACCATTGGCGGCATGGCCCGAAGGGTTTCGATGAAGTTGAATGCCGTATAACTGACTGCACTCTACAAAGCCAAGTAATACTCGACACCGCTGCCCGCCTCGACTTTCACTTTCCCTTCCGATTCGGCATAGTCAAGATGAGCGATAGACTCGGATATCGCAAGAAAACGGTGAACATCGTGGTCGAAAGAATCCGGGAACAGGTGTTTGGCAACATCAAAAGCCGTTATGCCGTCCGAGGAAACGAGTGAGGTCACCTTCTTCTGTCTTTCGTCAATGGAGCGCACATAGCGATGAAATATCTCATCGAAATCGGTAACCGGCTCGCCGTGACCGCAGTATGCGAGAGTCGGTCGAATCTCACGCAGCCGTGCAAGGCTGACAAGATATTCGGCCAGCGAGCGAAAACGTTTTGACGGATCGAGTGGGTCGGGCGAAAGTATCGGATTCGGTGTGATGCGTTTGAGAACGCAATCTCCGCAGATCACTGTCCGGTCGGCTTCGCGGACAAAAGAACACGATCCAGGCGTATGGCCCGGCGTGTGCAGCACTCGTAGACTGCCGCCCGCAAATTCTAGTTCCATTTCATCACGAAGCAGTTGAAAATCGGTATCCTCGAGCGAATCGGTCAGCAGGCTGATGTCTTCGTAAAGCCCGCGCATTTCATTAAATACCGATTCCGGGACGCCGGATCGCAGGAGCAATTGTTTGTGCTCATCGTGCGACAAACGCCCAAAAAGATGTCCCGTTTCCCATTCGTGAACCAGTATCTCGGCATTTTTTGCCTCGTCGCGAACTTGCTTTGCAAGGCCGCAATGGTCTTCGTGAGCGTGTGTGAGAACGATCCTTTGTATATCGGCAAAATTCACGCCATTTTTCGCCAACTTTGAGCGGAGCATGTCCGATGCCTCTTTGGTCTTTGGCCCAACATCGATCAGCGTCAGCGGGTCTTCTTTTATCAGATAGACATTGACGTCACCGACATAGAACGGCGTCGGAATTGAAATCGGAATGATATTCATGAAGCAAAAGTCTTATAGTAGCAGAACATATCGCAGGTGGCACTCGACGCAGATTACAAAAATATTACATTCTAGCTTGCTTAAATGGCCGTTTTGAGTTAAAAAATTCAAAGCAAATCATTTCTGTAAAGTTCAGCCGGAATAAAAGATCTAGACGTTTTGAACGAAAGTCGGTAAACCCACTTTGTATGGCGTATCGATTTCCGGCAGCAAATCAGATCATCCAAACCATCGAGGAGAAAACAATGAGAGTATTTTCGTCCAGCATTTCAAACAGAGCCATAAAATTTGCGGTTCTGCTCACGGCTATCATGGCTTTAGCCGTTTCTGCAATGGCCCAGTCGCAGGCTGCGGCTGCAGACCTTTCGGGCACTGTAACCGATCCGAATGGTGCGGTTGTCAGCGGCGCGACCGTACATGCTCAGGGCATGGGAACTGGCATTAGCCGGACAGTAACCACCAATGGCGAGGGAGTGTATCAGTTTATCGGATTGCCGCCGGGCGAATACGAGATCACGGCCGAGGCCGCGTCATTCAAAAAAGTGGTTATTTCTCCTGTAAAGCTTACGGTGGGGCAAAGCGCCGATCTCATGATCAAGGTTGAGGTTGGATCTGCGACCGCAATTGTAAATGTGGCGGGTGATGACGTTCAGCTTGTCGAAACTTCGAAAACCAATGTTTCGAATACGATCGAGCAGGTTCGGATCGAAAATCTGCCGATAAACGAACGCAGTGCCACCGGTTTTGCGCTGACGATCTCGACCGTCGGACGCGACAACGGCCGTCCGGTCGGGCCTGCGCCGACGTCGGGATTGAATATCGGCGGCCAGCGCGGGCGTTCTACTCTCGTTCAGGTCGATGGGGCCGATTTTACAGATAATTCAATAAATGCTGCCCGCTCTACGGTTTCGATGGAAGCAGTACAGGAATTTCAGATCACAACGAATTCGTATATGCCCGAGTTTGGACGGGCGACGGGCGGCATCGTTAACGTCGTCACAAAACGCGGAACCAGCGATTTTCACGGTAATCTGTTCGGCTTTATTCGTCACAAGACCATACAATCACGAAACGCATTTGCACCGGTCATCGACAACGACCCAAGCAAGAAACCGCCTTATACGCGTGCTCAATACGGCGCAACCATTGGCGGCCCGATGGATACAAAAGGAAGGAACTTTTTCTTTATTTCGTTTGAACAAAGGCGGCGTCAGGAATCTGGCTTTTTTACCGGCGATATCAATGGCGGCGCTACAAGTTCTACTTCCATAGCCCCAATCGCAGTGCCAATACCCGGCGGTGGAACATTCACGGTCAACCCGTTTCCCGTTACTTTTACAAATCTTACTTCCTCACAAGTTTCATACATTAATAACGCGGTGACTACAGGTTTACAGCTTGTTCAGGCACCGGCGACATTTCAGCAGGGAGTCGGACTGCTTTGTTCTGCGAGAACATATGGGTATTTTGCATCTGTCGGCGGGCAAACCGCCCTCAACGGCGGCAGTACACTTTTAGGGCCCACTTTTGCTCCGGCTGCGGCTAATATCTGCCCGCTCATCTCCCCCTTACAAGCTACAGGCGCGATCGGGTCGAGATTCATATTGTCAGGCAGGCCTATACCTCTAACCCGCAATGCCGACGGCCAACTTGTAGCGTTTCGCCCGCTGTCGCAATTGAGCCGACTGTTTCCGATCTCGGAAAATTCGAGTTACAGCTCACTTAGGTTCGACAGTGCTCTTTCGGCCAAACACCAGTTATCTATGCGTCTGGGCTATAACCCAAGCACGATCAACGGTATTCAAGACGAATCGCAAAATCAAACGCTCGGACAGAACGATTACTCGCGAACGGGCATTCAAAAGCTTGAGGACTTTTCTTACGGTGCGTCGCTGACAAGCGTAATGTCGCCAAAGATCATTAATGAATTCTATTACAATTTTAGCCGAAGGGTCGCCCAATTCGATTCGCAAGTGCCAAGCGTCGCTCTCCAGATCGCCGGAACAGGCTTTATCGGATCTAATCCCTTTTCGCCGGTCAACCGCGTCGAAAGACGGCATCAACTTCGCGACAACGTGACGTGGGTTTCCGGAAATCACACTTTGAAGTTTGGCGGCGATTTCAATTACATCGCCGGCGAGGCACGATTTGAACTGA
>JANMDA010000384.1:0-6479 GCA_031376085.1 Chloracidobacterium sp. | reverse complement strand
AAAGGCTTATTGCAGACTCACCAGCACAAGCACAAGGCCGCGCCCTGTTTTTAATGAGGTCATCGCCTTTCCGATGATCGCTCCCTGAGATTTTCGATAGTTCGTTGCCTTCATCGCGTGGCCCGCAACGGTCGCAGTGGTCAGCAAATCGCCAGGCGTAATTGCGTGTTTGGTCGCGTCGGCATAAACCCAAACACGGCCCGACAAGGCGACCGGTATCCCGTTTTCAGAATTTTTGACATCAGGCAGAGTCATTCCCGCCGAAAGGTTATTCGCACCGCTGATTACTCCGGCTACTTGACGATTGTAAATACCGCGGGCAAGCTTTAATTTGCCGGCGTTTTTTGCGTCAATGGCGACAACCATTCCCGGTGTGACCGGTTCGGAGAATGAGAATTTTTCGGCCAGGTCCGAGCCGCCCGTAATCTCCACAACACTCGACCGTGTAGTGCCGATAACGTGCAATGCCGCCCCCAATACCGGATCGGTAGTCCCGATGCCGACCCGCGATGTGGCGCCTTCGGCTAGAAAAGTGGCTACATTAAAGCCATCAACGGTCGTGATCTCAAACTTCTTTGAACCGCTAAGGGATTGGAGTTGGAGACCGGTCGATGGCCCTGTTCGAACCTGACGAAATAGCCATGGGCGTTCGGTGGTGAGACGAAGTATTGCCGCACCGTCTCCGGTCGCCCCGATGTCCAGTTTCGCTAAAGGAGCGAGATTGCTGATGCCGACATTGCCGGCCGTGTCGATGGCTATTCCATTTCCCGGAGGGCCGACACCAGCCAAGCCCGCAGTCAATCTCAGAAGTGTGCTGTCAAGTCTCAGATCGCCTCTCGCCGACGGCCCGGAAATCGTCATGCCGGTTCCGCTGTTCGGTGAGCCGAATCCGATAGCATTTCCCGATGCTGTTGCGGCCAGGTTAACAAAAGCGGGCAATTGAACAGTTGTGCCGCCTATCTGTGATATCAAAGAACTGCCAAGCGTCGTCCCTGCGGTAAACATTGGAATGCTGTTCACCGTGCCGCTGCCGCTAACGCCGGTTGCTCCGACCAGATTTACAAAAGCGGATCCATTTTCTGACACTTTGACTTTGTTTGTAGCGCTGTCAAAGTAGATTCGCCCTTGTCCGGCAGGAGCCGCAGCCGGTGCGCCGACTGCTGCCAGCGAAACCGGGCCGTTGACGTCCATGCTGCCGACAGTAGCGTTGCCGCCGATGTTGAGGCTGGCCGCCGGCTGCCCGAAAGATTTGCGCGTGCCCCGTGGCACAGATGCATTCTGAATGTAATTATCGCTGCCTGTAGGAATGCTTATTGTCGGAATCTCGCCAGTGATCTTTGCACCGTCCAGGTTCAGCACCTGAGCGCTTGTGACGCAATCGACGCAGGCCGAAGAGAGAGCGTCTGACGCTCCGGCATTGAGGCTTCGGATCGCGTGCGGCACATAGTTTATCGCCTGCCTCGGGCTAAGCTGGGTAAATGGATCAGGACTGCCGCCCGAGCGCACTCCTATTTCCAAATATCGCGCCGAACCATCGAAAGATGCTCCAAAATCAAGCGTGGTCGTAAACACTCCACCGGTAATAGTCACGCTCGAATCTGTAAGCGTCGGCCCAACTTGCGCTCCGCCTGTTGCCGAGTCATACAACTGAAACTGCATCTCATAAGTGCCCGATGCCGGGTTTCCGCTGGCATTCAAGCGTCCCTGATATGTGAATCCAGTTACCTGCGCCTGAGCTATCGTACTTAGCAAAGTTATAACTAACCCTATAAGTACAATTTGCATTTTTGTAATTCTCATTTTCTTTATCTCCTTGCAGATCTCTACCTGCATACTCTGTAACTCAAAAAACTAAGCTAAGGTGTCGATCTGCGTTTATAGTCATTTGAAAGCTGTGAAAACGCCATCGAATTGGAAATCTCGATCCGACCGTCGGCTGTAAACGCCTGCGGGGAGCCTTCGTTGAGCAATAATCGCTCCCAAGTGAGCGGTGATGCCGAGCCGGGCGCTCCAACCGCAGTGAATCTGAGGTTCAGAAGAACCCCGTCATCACTGATCGGCTTCGGCCCGTAAATAACAACTCTCAAAAGTCCCGGCTCTTCAGCATTGGCAACAGCCGAAAGTCCGCGGCTGAGCGTTCCGGCCACATCGATCGGCTCAGCCCGAGGCTGTATCACCCACGGATCGTATCTGAGATCGAATTCATAAGAGATAATTCCCTTATTCACCGCTCCCTGGACACTAACCGGAATAATGAATGCGCTGTCTACGATTGTCATCATGTTCGGTGCATTAACAGCTATGCCCAACGCTGTTTCACTGCCAACTGGCCTCGCGCCGGTATTTGCCCAGTTTCCAGTAACGTCACCCATCAACAGAGCCGAGTAGTCCTCGCCTGTGATGTTGGGAGCAACCGAAGGGTAACTCCTGCTTGCCGGGGTAAATTTCCAGGTTCCTGTTGAGCCAATTCCGGGCGATGCATATGGTGGCCCGGCGACAAATTTTGCTACCTGTCCCGCATCGAACGACGAAATAATCCCGTTTCCGCTGACATCAGCGACCAACAACTGGTTACCGGTCAACTGCGGATTCGGCGGCCCGGCGGAATGCTGTGCGATCCGTGCCGCATCGAAAGAGCCTATGGCACCATTTACGCCGCCAGTTTTGCCAGGCGTGACGGTGTACGAACCCGCGCCAAATCCGCTCAGCAAATACTGGCCTGCAGTCGGCCCGACCCCGTCGGTAAAGACAGAGACCGGAACCGAGCCCGTACCGCTCATCAATACATGTGATACAAACCGCGTAGCCGCCGGAATAGCATTACCGTATGTAATTGTTCCCGTGATCGTTCCGGCTGGCGTTGCAGTCGGAGTTGCAGTCGGAGTATTCGTTGATGTGTTTGTAGGCGAGTTCGTCGGCGAACCCGTAGGCGTGTCAGTCGGCGACGCATTCCCATCTGCGGGAATTGCCCAAAAACCGCTTTCAAAATTGTACGAACCGCCGATTGACGTTTGTCCCGCAAATCCCTGTCCGGCAGTGTCCACGAGGGAAAAGTTACCGCTTAATGTCAACCCGCCGCCGAACGCCGCGACCTGGGCCTCGGAATAAACGGGAGCAATGCCCCCAACCCAATCCGGCGGAGCACCAGGCGTTATCGGAATCATGCCTAAAATGCCAGACCCGCTAGCGGAGATTTTGTAGATGCCGGCGACACCGTTGATTTTTGCGGCATCGATGATCGTTGCATTGTCGAGCGTCCAAACCAAGCTGTTATAAAACCCTTCGCCGGGAATCTCAGGTTGAAATGTAAGCTGTGTTTTGCTCGTGCCGTCCTGCTTTATCGTAAAGAGATTGATGAACGGCCCCTTCGCGCCGCGGTTGCTGTTGTTTGTTATGCCGTACGCGATCAACAGGCCGTCATTCGACCACGACGGATTTAGGTCGCCGTAGGACGTATTGTTAATTTTCTGTTTGTTTGAAAGGTCGTAGTTCAGCGTATAAAGTCCGCTTGCGGGCTGATTATTGTTGTTATAGTCTGCAAGCGCGACCAAACTGTCACTTCCCCGTACACTTAGCTGCCTGGGCTCTCTGATTGGAATCAACTGTCCGATATTACCGATAAAACAAACTCTATTCGCCCCGTCGAGGTTCATAGTGCAAATTGCGCTTCCATCGTTGTATATTATTTGATTATCAGCGCGATTAGTTTCAAGTGAGAAGATATGTCCGAAAGAGACACCTAAAACATTTTCCAAAATCTGTGCTTCCCTGCCTCGTGCAAGGTCACGCATCCACCATTGCGGCGCGCCGTTAAGGAAAGGATCGCAGGAAACATTTGCAGGATATCGTTTGAACAAAATAAAACGTCCATCCGGCGAAATGCGCGGATGCAGTCCGCTCGTGATCAAACGATCGTTCGAACCGTCCTGCCCGACTGCCCAAATCGTTGCTGTGTCGCAATTGCCGCCCGGAACAGTCGCGGCACGGCTGTATATTATTTCGCCGGGTTTGAGTACCGAACCATAAGCCGCGGCGGAATAGAGCAAAGCCATTACGAATACAACCACAATTTTAAGCTTTCGAATATACATTCTTCTGCATCCAATTTCGGACTCAATCAATAAACAATGAGCATAAATTGGCTGTCTGTGAAAGATTGAGGATAGGTCACGTCGGCGACATTTGTTTTGACGCCTAATTGGTTTGGATTGCTCGGAAAGAAGAAGCCGGCCGTTATATTGTATCCGGTGGTAACGTTGGCAAACTGTTGGGCCGTAACCGAATAAAAACGGTCATTTACGGGAAAACCGAAGTCAATAATATACTTCCCGTTGTAGGTTTCCTGAACGGTAAATCCGCAATCTGGGGTTGAGGCAACGGTCACCCCATTGAAACAACGCGCTATCACAGGCGTTACCGTTCCGGGTCCGTATATTATGTCTACGAAGACCATCGCCTTAACAAAGCCACCCTTGTCGCGGTTTTGACTAGTATTACCGACGAGGCTGAGATTGCCGTTTATAAAACCGTTGCCGGAAATGTTGAAGTTCGAGTTAGCCTGCGGTGTCGTCTGATTCCTGATAAAGTCGCTTGAGCCAAGACCACCTAGCGTGTTTGAGTTTACGGCGTTAGTCGCATTGATCGCATTCGTCGCGTTATCGGCATTTGTCGCATTTGCGGCCCTTACTGAGAACGGAACGACGGTCAACTGCTGTCGGGGGCCTAAGATCGTATAAGCATTAGGCGAGCCATTAGGACGGACGGAAATCTCGATAAAAACGCTGTTAGGATTAATAAAGGCAGTTGAACCAAAATTCAGAATGACGCTAAACACACCGTTGATAAGGGCGGTGTTTGGACGTGCGACGGTCATATTGTCGATTGGCGTGCCGCCTTGCAGCGTCGAAAACAGCCGAAACTCAAGATCGTAGGCACCGTTGGCTGGATTTGTCCCGTCATTCAGCCTACCCTGAAAGCTGAACGAACTGCCCTGTGCGTAGATCGCCGCTGGGATCACGAGTACCATTACAAAAATAAAGATCAGTTTCTTCATCGCCCTTTGCTCCTAAAATGCGTGTATTTATTGCGAACATCTCCTTTATAGGACAGACTTCGGACGAATATAACTACATATGTGAGTAGGTGTGAGATCGTAGGTGCTAATCAACGAATTCGTCGCCGCCTTTTTAGCTAAACGATGTTTTCGCGTAGAGCTTTGGCGACGGCTTCGGTTTTTGAATGGACTTGGAGCTTCTCGTAGATGTTCTTTAGGTGGAACGAAACGGTGTGGATGGAGATATTCATCTCGCGGGCGGCAGTTTTTTTATGATGGCCTTCGATGAGAAGTTTTAGCAGTGAAATTTCCTGCGGCGTTAGACGATAATCGGCTTGTTCAGGCGGACGAAACGTGCGAAAAAGATTGACGACGCGCGATGCGATTGCAGGCGACATCGGCGATCCGCCGTCAACCGCTTCCTTTAGTGCTTCGAGCAGTCTCGCAGGCGGCGTATTCTTTAGCAAGTAACCGTTCGCTCCGTTGCACAGTGCGTTAAATATCTGTGTGTCGTTGTCATAGATAGTGAGAGCAACGATCGGAACATCGGGAAATATCTCGCGCAGGCGCGCAATTCCCTCAATGCCACTCATTCCGGGCAGGCCAAGATCGGTAAGGATCGCGTCCGGCTTTTCGTTTTCGATCCGTGAAAGCGCGGTTTCCATCATTCCGTAGCTTGCCACGCACTCGAAACCGGGCGTGCCGTTTATCAGCGCCGTCAGTCCCTCGCGTATTTCGCGCAGATCTTCTATCAGAATTACACGCATTGCTGGCAATGCATTTATTATTGGTATTTCGGCAGTTGTGATCACTTAGAGTCTAAATTATCTAAAAGATATTGCCTTGTCGCCTACTCAAGTGTGTAGGTTCCGAGTTCCAGCTTAAAGGCTGGACACAGAACGATTTTTCGGTAACGGAAATTCAAACTCGATGTTTGTTCCCTCGCTTTGTTGCGAATCTATTTTCAATTCTCCACCAAGCGCTTTTGAACGTCGCATCATGCTTCTCAAACCCTGCCCGTCGCTCCCATGATTTTCAGAAATGAAACCTTTGCCATTGTCCTTGATCTTCAGCGTCAAAATTGAATTTTCAGAGCGGAAATCAATTTCAACTCTTGTGCAGCCCGAATGCCGGGCAGCATTATTTACCGCTTCTTTAAAGATCAGCAAAACATCCCGCCTGACGCCGACGCTTAATTTCATATCCATGTCCGCCGCCGCGTTAAAGTCGAGATCGATATTACGCATCGCAAAAATTTCCTCGGCGTGCTGCCGCATTCTTCTCGTAAGATCTAGCATACGGTCATGATCGGGGCTGATCGCCCATACGATGTCATTCATCGACGCAACGCTTTCGCGTGCGATGTTGGCGATCGAACTCAGCATGTTGTCATTTCCGTTTGTTGCTTTTGACCGCGCCACCTCGC
>JANMDA010000219.1:0-8137 GCA_031376085.1 Chloracidobacterium sp. | reverse complement strand
AACAAATTCTTTGCGTCCTCTTAATCACTCATGCAAAGTGCTGGCCTATCATCCAACATGAGAGTCAGGCATTTTTTGCTACTATTAAGAGGAATTCTTCCTTGCAGCCTGGCTCATTAGGAAATCAAGTTTTTTTGGAGGCTACTTATGAAACGTTTTATTTTTTCAATTTTATTCGTGACGGTTTTCTGTATCGGCCTGGGTGCGTTGGCTGATAAGGCCGGTGCAAATTTCAAATCGGATGAGAAAGCACTTGCTTTGATCCAGAAGGCTCGTCTGGCGATCGGCGGTGAGTCAGCCATCACAAGTGTGCAGAGTATGGCGATCGTCGGAAAGACGACACGCAATTTCAAGATCGACGGCTCCGAACGCAGCGAACAGGGTGACACCGAGATCGCGATGCAGCTGCCCGACAAGTTGATGAAAATGATCAAGATCGGCCACGACGACGGCACGGGCGATGGCACGAAAATGTTCGACAAGCAAATCAATGTTGTCGTCGCAGGCGCTGAAAAAGGCAAAATGCAGGTGACGGTTGACACAGATGACGATGGCAATGGAGCACCCGTCAAAAAGATCGTTATTAAGAAGGATGACGGAACGGTGCAAGAATTTACCGGGGCCGAAGCTGATAAGATCATCGCTGCCGACGGAGCCAGTGCGAGCGCAGGCAAACCGGTCAGAAAGATCATCATTAAACGGCCCGATGGCACCACTCAGGAATTGACCGGAGCAGAGGCCGATAAAGAGATCGCAAAAAATGGCGACACTGCTAATATTTGGACATCAAAAGATGGAAAGACGATCAACATCAACCGCGAAAATGTCGTTGTAGATCGTGCGGGCGGTCAGCATGAATCAATGAAGCACAACGAATTGCTCCGTCTCACGCTCAGCCTGTTGATCACCGCACCGCAGGGCATGGACGTTAGCTACACTTTCGGCGGCGAGAGCTCGGTTGACGGCACGGCCTGCAATATAGTCAACGCCGACTTCGCCGGCACGACATTCAAACTCTATCTCGGCCAGACATCAAACCTGCCTGTTATGATGACCTACACCGGAATGAAAATGCCGATGATAATGAAGTTCAAGACCGAGGCAGATAAAGTCGGCGAACAGCCGAAAGATAAAGCCGATGTGGTCTTTTTGCGTAAGGTTGACGGCCCGCGACCGGAAACTGCCGAATTCAACGTCAAGTTCTCAGACTATCGTTCGGTCAACGGTATTCAGCTTCCCTTCAAATGGACGCAGACCGTCGGTGGAGCAGCTGATGAAACATTTGACGTGACAAATTATGACATCAATCCAGCAAACATCGCGGATAGATTCAGTAATCAAAACGTAAAGTTCAGAGTTATGAAAGATCAGAAATAGTTCTTAACCACAAAGGGCACAAAGGTTTTTTCTAACTTTGTGTCCTTTGTGTCTTTGTGGTTAATTTTTCTTTGAGTTTTGGTATCAATGCTTTTGAGGCGTCGATTGCTCCTTTGATATGACGCTGCTGCGTGAAATGTCCGGCGACATAAATGCCGGGAATATTCGTCTCAAACGATTCCGGATCGTAAACCGGCACCTCACCATATTTACTGTCTTCGGTTTCAACACCGAGGCTTTTGAGCATAGTCAGATCCGCATCAGACCCGATCAGGACAAAAACCACATCATTAGCAAGTGTCACGCGGTCGCCATTTTCATTCTCAAGCTCAACTTCGCCATCACGAACCTCGATCACCTTGCCGAGGAAAAACAGATTGAGGCAATGTTCCTTTAGTTCCTCTTCTAATGGTTCCTTAACCCAATACTTAATGCAGCCCTGCTTTGGATCAGTGCTCTCCCAGTTATCGCGAAAGATCGCAAGCGTCGTCTCGGCTCCTTCCTGCGCCAGAAACAACGCCGCCTCACCCGCCGAGTTCCCTCCGCCAACGATCAACGCTTTTTTCTTTACCCACGGATACGTCTCGCGAAAAGTGTCATAAACTTTCGGCAGGTCTTCGCCAGGAACGTTTAGCTTCCGAGGATAGTCCATCGCACCTATGGCAAAGAGGATATTTTTCGCTTCATAAGTAGCTTTGTCTGTTGTGACACAAAAGGCAGAACCGCCCGCGTAAGCGGGTGGCAATGAGGTTGATCCTGCTATAGCGTCCATACCATCTGCTAACGCAGGCGGTTCTGCCTTCACTTCCAGCACGCATTCTTCTGTTTGCACATTCAACTCATTATCGAGAACAAACCGAACATAATAAGACAACAGTTCCTCACGCGTCGGCTTTTCGCGCGCGGGCTTTAGATCACCTTTATTAAACTCAAGCTCATCCGTCGTCGAGAAAACTGTTAGTCCAACCGGATAGCTGTAGATCGTATTGCCGATCAGCCCTTTTTCGATGACAAGATAATTTAGTCCTGCTTTCTTCGCTTCGTATGCTGCGGTGATTCCCGCAGGCCCCGCTCCGATTATTAGAACATCAAGCAAAGATTTCTTGTTTTCTTTCATCCCACATACCGAATAACCCAATCACCATCTGCCCTAAACCAAAGAGTAAAATCACGGGTGACCATGGAAAATAAACACCGGCTTCTGCAACAAATATTGCTGAATAACTTATGATCGAAAGTGCAGCGCCGAGTGTGAATATTCCTAAACCTATAAAAAACACTTTCCTAAACATGCCGCGCCTGTATAGCCGGATGTCGTTTGTCTCCTTCTCAATTGCCTGCTCTTTTATCTCATCTGTAAGTTGAAAAGAGCAAAATCGACAAGTATCGAACTTGGTTGAAATAAACTGCTGGCATTTCGGACATCGAAAAACTTGATATTCGTCTCCAACGCTCACTCGTTTTCTTCCTCCAGTATTTTTAGCTTGTCAGTAAATTTCTTGATCTGCGCGTGAGTGTTTTCCATTGCCCGTTTAGATTCGAGATATTTTTCCCATTCGTTCGTGTTAGTCAAAGCTTTCAACACATCCTCATCTAATGCGTGAGACATTACGACGAGCAGATCGCTGAGGGCTTCATGCCCGTCAAGCAATGATTGAATAATTGTGTAAGCAAGTTTTGCGTTCGGCAGATCTATGTCGAGTTCTTCCATATTTACTTCGGCGATATTAATCTTAACTCACAAACGGCAGATCGGTAACGACCGCCTTTGTCTCGCCTGCCATCAACTCTGTCCCGGCGGCTAGGTAGTCGTAACGAACAAATGCGAGAGCTATAGTTTTTTCAAGCTTAGGCGAAAATGCGACCGAAGTGATGCGTCCGGCGTTTTTGCCGTCTATCGAGCTGAGTTCGGTTCCGGGTAAGAACCCATTCGCTATCGCTCCCGGTTCTGACACGAGTCCAGTCAATCGTTTTGCCACATGCCCGCGAAAATGTATGCGGGCGATGATCTCCTGTCCGATGTAGCAGCCCTTGTTGTATGAGATCAGGCCGTCAAGACCGAGTTCGGGAACGATGGTCGTCTCGTCCATATCAACGCCGTATTTTGGAATGCCGTTTTCGATGCGAAGCACTTCACAAAGATCGTCTGAAATTTCTGTGACATTGTCACTCAAGAGTTTTTCAGATAACAACGATGCTTCTTCAATCGGAATATAGTTTAGCGTTGATAGACGGCTGAAGCTGAAGCAAGGCCACGACGAATCGGTAATTTTAGGGATTTCTTCTAGGGAAAGCGATTTCTTCGATGCGTAAAGTTCATAACATTTATAGTTCGACGTTAAATCCTCGACAAAAAAATCTCCCGCAAACGTAAATCGAAACAGATTTTGATAGACCTTCTCACGCGTCTCTTCCTCTGTCTCGATCAAAAATCTGTCGCCCAGCCGCAAAACGCGAATAACAGCCAAAAGCCGCCCTTGAGCATTCGGAAACGCCGCCAGCATCTGTGCGCCGTCCTCCAGCGTTTTCATGTCGTTTGTGATCATTCCGTCAAGAAACTGCGCAGCCTCCTTGCCCCAAACCGCGATCAACCCGCGCTTTTGCTCATAAAACCCCGCGCCGCCCGCTCGGATATGGTTGTAGACTTCACTTTCACCATTCATAACTTCAATTCTAAGGCCTCTCCGAACAAACTGAAAATTGGAAACTGAAACCTGAAAATGAAAAACGTCGGAAAATCACGTCATAGTTGGAAAGATACTGTCTTAACAGTCAAATGCAGATGCCGTGTTTGGGTCGAAAGGGCGATTGTTTTTAATGACACCGTAAGCAATGTGGAGCAGCTTTCGCATGGATGCACCGATTATTTGCATAGGTCTTTTGCCGTTTTCGCGCAGACGACGGGCGAACTGTTTGACGACTTGGTTATATTTCACGGCGGAGATCGCCGGAAAGTAAAGGGCCTTTCTGATGCGGCCGCTGCCGAGTTTTGAAAGGCGTGTACGATTAAGCGAAGTGCCGGACTGAGATTTTCCAGGCGTTACGCCGGCAAAGGCCGCCACAGAGCGGGCCGAAGCGAAGGAGCGGAACTCGATCTCGCCGAGCAGCAGGCAGGCCGTTTTTTCACCGATACCGGGAATGCTTTGAAGCAGTTCGCTTTGCTGTTTCATATCCGGGTTGTTGTCGATATGATCCTTTATAAGGCTCTGGACACGCTCGATCTCTTTCGAGAGATTGCCGACCATGCGTTTGATACTCGGGCGAGTAGCAGCCGGTGCCATTTCCAGACGGTTCGTCTCGACGACAAGCATCCTCTCCAGTGCCTCTATGCGACGCGTCAATGCCTGCAATTGCTTCATTTCGGCAGGCAGCGGATGCCATGCTTCGGGTTCTTTCACACGGGCAAACTCGGCTATTGTCCTGGCATCCGCCGTGTCGGTCTTGTTGCGCTTGAGATCGCTCGATGCAAAGCCTTTTATGCGAAACGGATTGACTACCGAGACCACATGCCCTCGCTCGTGCAGGAACTCGGCCACCGGCTCACCGTATGTGCCGGTCGCTTCGAGACAGGCGTGAACCATCTCGACGTGCAGCGAAGAAAGCCAGCCCGCGAGAAGCTTAAAGCCTTTTTCACTGTTATCGAACTTTTTCATTAATGCTTTGCCCTCTAACATGAGACAAACATCCAACTTCTTTTTTGCAACGTCGATTCCCAAAATTGTATTTGACATAAAATGCTCCTTAAAAATGCCGTCCCCAGGCCAACCTTGTTCATCCGGACTCTTTGGTCAATCGATACTGTCCGGCCTTCGGGAACTGCTTCAAAAGTGGAAAGAGGTCTCTATCTTTCCGTCAGATTCCTCTGCATCTGAGTTGCGTCCCAGACTCTTCTTTCCTGCAACCAGTAAGCGTCCTTACCTATTGCAATGCATCTAACTGTTAAAATACAAGTTGCGTCGTTTTGAGAAAGTTGGTATTTCAATTCCTTGCGCTATCTGCTACGGTGAAGCGGGAATTGTTGTAAGGCGATTCCGGATCTTTGAAAATATGCTGGGCGTTAGTCCTAAATCAGGTTTACACACTTTTTTTTCAAAAAATCATGGAACACAGCCATTTTGTAGCTATAACCATTGTATTTACAGTGTTTAGCCTGTCACTCCGGCATGTGGGACAAGCGTGGGACAAAGTGGGACACGATTTGTGAAAAAAACACTGGGACAGTGGGACAGTGTCGATTTTGTCTGGACGATGATTGATGGCTACAGATGATGAGATCAAGTGTAAGCTCATTGTTTACAGTAATTAAGAATTTTGTCTTACTTCGTCTTACATTTTTTCAAAACTCGCCAGACAAGGCCAAAACATGACCGCAACTTCAATATAATCAATAAGTTACACTGTCTGGCGAGTATACCAGACAGCTCCAGACAAGCCAGACAAAAGACGTTGAGACAATAGGACACGCGGGACACCTGGGACATGTGAGACAGTTGAAAGGTCGGCAAGTGGTTTTAGTTTTGCTACAATCAAACTTTTACAAAATGAGTCAAATATCAGAAGCAGTTGTATTGGAATCTCTCAAACAGATCATCGACCCCGATCTGCATAAGGACATCGTCACGCTCGGGTTTATTCATAACCTTGAGATCTCGGGCGGTGATGTGTCGTTCAAGATAATGTTGACCACGCCCGCCTGTCCGGTGAAGGAGCAGATGGAATCGCAGGCGAACGAAATAGTCAGAGGTCTCGATGGTGTTACCAGTGTAAAGGTCACAATGGACGCCGAAGTGCCGCAAGGCCGCGGCCTCGCAAACAACATCGCTATCGAAGGCGTCAAAAACATCGTCGCAGTTTCTTCCGGCAAAGGCGGCGTCGGTAAATCGACCGTCGCCGTCAACCTCGCCGTCGCGCTCGCTATCGACGGTGCAAAGGTCGGTATAATGGACGCCGACGTTTACGGCCCGAATGTGCCGATAATGCTCGGCACCGGCTACGGCCAGCCGGAGGTCAGAGACAACAAACTTATCCCCATCGAGGCCCATGGCGTCAAGATGATCTCGATGGCCGTGCTCGTGCCGCCCGACAAGCCGATGATCCTTCGCGGCCCGATGCTGCACGGCGTTGTGCGGCAATTTTTGTCTGATGTTAATTGGGGCGAGCTCGATTACCTGATCGTCGATATGCCGCCGGGAACCGGCGACGTGCAGCTTTCGCTCGCACAGCTTGTGCCGGTGCAAGGCGCGGTGCTTGTGACCACGCCGCAGGAAGTTTCGCTCTCGGATGTGCGGCGTGCGGTAAAGATGTTCGAGCAGGTCAACGTGCCCGTTCTCGGCGTGATCGAAAATATGTCATATTTCATCGCTCCCGACACGGGCAACAAATACGAGATCTTCGGCAAAGGCGGCGGCCAAAAACTCTGCGACGAATACGGCCTCAACCTCCTCGGCGAAGTCCCGCTCGGAATGGAAGTCCGCGAAGGCGGCGACAAAGGCGTCCCGGTCGTAGTTTCTGCACCTGACTCGCCGCAGGCAATAGCCTTTCGCAAGGTCGCCGAAGAGGTCGCACGGCAAGTTTCTATCGAGGCGATGAAGCCGGAGCTTACAATTATAACGAAGACCAGTGCATGATTCGCGAATACCTTGGAAGAAAAGCCGCAGAAACAATCGATCGCACAAAATTTGGCGATACGACGTTAGGAAAAATATCTGCAACTGTCCTCGACGATGCCAGACTCGAAGATATTGGGCACGACGGCTTTATTTCAATCGGTGAGAACCTGAATAATCCTTATTTGCGTTACCGAACGTTTTCTTTTGCTATAGCCGTAAATGCAATTTCCTGGTTATCGATCTTCATTATTCCATCTGTTGTCTCAAAACTTGTTCTTGTGTGCGCACTTATACTTCCAAAAGGTGGACTGTTGCTCGTATTACCATCTCTCGGGTTTACAATCGTAGGCGTTTACGCTCTCTTGCGAATATGGTTTCCAGAACGAATTTGTAGCCCCGATGATGGAGTTGTCATGCAGAGTTATGGTCGAGACACCGAGTCCTTGCTGACGTGGAAGTTGTGGCTTGTTTCTTGCGGAATTGGAGGAGTAAATGCGATCTTATTGGCTACTGCATATTTTGTGATATCGGGTGAATATGAACGGTATGTCCGAACCTGAAACTTGTAATTTTGACAAAATCCATGTAATATTTACATTAACGTAAGGATTCGCAATTGCGGGTCTTATTTTTTGAAAGGAGCTTTATTTATATGTCAGCAGTTGCAGCACCGAGCGTAGAATTAGTCGTCACCGACTCCGCTATTGTCGAGATCAAGAAATTTATGACCAGCGAAGACGATCTGCCGGAAACTTCGGGACTTCGTGTTCGTGTCGTTCCGGGCGGATGTTCGGGTTTTCAGTACAGCCTTAATATCGAGGAAGAATCGAAAATAGGCGATTTTGTGATGGACAAAGACGGCATTAGGCTGTTTGTCGACATGTTTTCGGCACAGTATTTGAACGGCATCACCATCGACCACACGACAAACATGATGGGTTCGGGCTTTACGTTCGAGAATCCAAATGCAACCGGCGGCTGCGGATGCGGAACGTCGTTCTCGGCATAGTTTTTTTTGCGTAAGCCTGCACGTTAGTAAGGGCGGTACTTTCAGCTTGAGACGCGTGTACCGCCCTTACTCATGTGCGGGCTTGTGCATTTCTGGAAGTGCAAATCGATTCGGTGTGTCTTGTTCTATCACAAGGACAACT
>JANMDA010000362.1:0-2051 GCA_031376085.1 Chloracidobacterium sp. | reverse complement strand
AAATCCATCGACTCAAGAATGATCGGTTTCGACTCGTCCGCGATGGTGTCGCCGGTCGTGGTATTTTTCATACCGCCGATAGCAACGATCTCGCCCGCCGATGCCGATTCGACATCCTCGCGCTTGTTGGCGTGCATGAGCATCAGCCGACCGACGCGTTATTTAGAATCTTTGATCGTGTTAGTCACATACGAACCGGAACTAACCGTTCCCGAATAGATACGCACAAACGCGAGCTGGCCCAAGTGTTTGTCCGCCATCAGCTTGAAAACCAAACCTGAGAATGGTGCCTTGCCATCAGGCGGACGTGTTTCAATCTCGCCGTTTTTTGGATTCGTGCCTTCGATAGCAGGAATATCGAGGGGACTTGGAAGAAAATCGACAACCGCATCAAGCAGCGTCTGAACACCTTTATTCTTAAAGGCCGATCCCGTAAACACCGGAACGATCTTCATCGCGAGTGTTCCCTTGCGAAGAGCAACGCGGATCTCATCTTCCGAAACTGCCTCGCCTTCGAGGTATTTCATCATCAGATCGTCATCGATCGCCGAAACAGCCTCAACCAGCTTTTCGCGTGCCGCCTTAGCAGCATCGACGAGGTCAGCGGGGATTTCCGTGATTTCGTATTTCGCACCCTTTGCTTCGTCGTTCCAGACAAAGGCCTTCATGGTGATGAGATCGACAACGCCTTTGAAATGCTCTTCGAGGCCAATCGGGATCTGCATAGCGACTGCGTTTGCACCGAGTCTGACAAGGATCGAATCAAAAGAACGATCGAACGATGCTCCTGCACGGTCGAGCTTATTAATAAAGCAGATACGCGGCACACCATACTTGTCAGCCTGACGCCAAACTGTTTCGGATTGCGGCTCGACACCGGCGACGCCGTCAAAAACGCAGACAGCACCGTCTAAAACTCGAAGGGACCGCTCAACTTCCATCGTGAAGTCAACGTGTCCAGGTGTATCGATAATATTAATGCGATGCTCGACGCCATTTCGCTCCCAGAAACAGGTCGTTGCGGCCGACGTAATAGTAATACCGCGCTCTTGCTCCTGCTCCATCCAATCCATCGTCGCCGTTCCCTCATGAACTTCGCCGATCTTGTGCGAAACACCCGTGTAGAACAAAATGCGCTCCGTCGCCGTGGTCTTACCCGCGTCGATATGGGCCATGATGCCGATGTTTCTAAATTTGTCTAAACTAATGTTCGCCATTACTAAAAATCTTAGAACCTATAATGTGCAAAAGCCTTGTTGGCTTCCGCCATGCGGTGGACGTCGTCCTTTTTCTTCATTGCTCCGCCGCGTCCGTTTGCTGAATCGAGAAGTTCACCCACAAGGCGGTCTTCCATCGTTTTTTCGCTGCGGCCGCGTGCGTTTGTCACGATCCAGCGGATCGCCAGAGTATTTCGTCTGTCACGGCTGACTTCGAGCGGCACCTGATATGTAGCACCGCCAATACGGCGTGATTTGACCTCAAGCGTCGGAGCAACGCTATCGAGCGCGGCCTTAAAAACCTTCAACGGCTCATCCTGTGCCTTTTCGCCCAACTTTGTCATCGCTCCGTAAAAGATCTGTTCGGCGATCGACTTTTTGCCCGCCCACATCAAGCCGTTGATAAACTTCGTCACGGCGATGCTGTTGTAGATCGGATCCGGTAAAACCTCGCGCTTTCCTGCAACTCTACGTCTTGGCATAACTTACTATTTCGCTCCCTTCGGACGTTTCGCTCCGTATTTCGAACGCGACTGATTACGGTTCGCGACGCCCGAAGCGTCCAGCGTTCCGCGAATAACGTGATAACGAACACCTGGAAGATCCTTGACCCTGCCGCCGCGGATCATCACGATCGAGTGTTCCTGCAGGTTATGCCCGATGCCGGGAATATATGTAGTAACTTCGATCTGATTGGTCAGACGCACACGGGCGACCTTACGAAGGGCCGAATTCGGCTTTTTCGGGGTCGAAGTGTAAACACGTGTGCAAACACCGCGTTTCTGCGGATTGGCCTGCAAAGCCGGACTTGCCGTTTTATACTTAACGGCCTGG
>JANMDA010000349.1:0-5670 GCA_031376085.1 Chloracidobacterium sp. | reverse complement strand
TGGGTCGCCGTCGGTGTTGTGCTTGGCGATCCAGTTGGAGTCGAAGTTGAAGTTGCAGTTGCAGTCGGTGTTGAGGTTGCGGTTGCGGTCGGTGACGGAGTACCCGTTGTGGCAATATTCGAAACCGGAATTCTTGTTGCTCCCGTTGCAAGATCGATCGTTACAGGCGCCTGAGTGCTGACATTTGGCTGAAGGTAATAAAAAACCTCGGTGCGCAGATCAAAATTGCCGGTTCCAAAGTCGACCAACGCAAAGTTGAATGCCATCCGGTTTATGGAATTGCTCGGAAGCAATTGTGTCGAGGCCAATAAACCTATAGCTGCCGACGGTGCAGGGAATTTTGCAAGGCGAGTAAATGTCGCCGACGCAGCTGTCACATCCAATGGATATGAATATATCTGAACGGGCCGTCCGGCATCTGGATTCAAACCTTGAGAGGCTGTGGTTGGGATCGTGCCGTCGGCCTTAATGTTCAGACGGGTTTCCAAAACCAATGTAGTTGCCGCATCGCTAATATCGTAATCGGTAAAGTTAGGATAATGTGCGACATCGCCTCCAATTGCAGCACTATCGGCATCGCTTCTCGGCCCGATTTGGCGGAAAGGTGAGTTTCCAGCAGAAGGTGGCGGAGCCTGAGTGTCATATAAATAAAGTGCAAATGACGTTTTATTGGCGCCGTTTGGAAAGTTTCCAAGATCGGCATAAGAATCTAACGCAATGTAGCGGCCGTCACGGCTCATGCGGCGTCCGAGGTCGAGAATATTTACGGGATTGCCCGGATTTGTCGGCGTGGTCGTAGTGATCTGCTTTTTAACCGTTCCGGCCGCCGGACTGCCGTCTATCAGATCGGCATAAAAGATTTCCTCATTTCTGCTCGTAGAGGGATTCGTCCCGCCGGTCATGCCGACTATCGAATTGTCGCCGGTGCTGGCGAAAACCACGCGCGATCCATCCTTCGAGATTGTCGGATTTTTATTGTAGATCGGATCCGAGATTGGGCCGCGCGGAGTTTTAGTTACCTGCCTTAAGCCTGGGTCGCCGTCCATACAAAATCGTGCTGCTCCACGAACATAGGTAAAGATCTCGTCATTATCCTCATTCGCAGGAAAAGAGTTGCCTACACAAGTCACCAGATCGCGTGTCGAGACAAAGGCTACAACTGTGCCATCGTCATTAATACTGGCATCATGATTATCGTCCGCGACAAACGGGCCGATCGTAGATGTTCCGGCACGAGGAGTTTGGCTGGCGTTAGTATTTGTGACGCGGATATACGTCCCGCCTGACAGATCTGTTGCCGTAATTTCGTCACCCGCTGAAAGATCGTTAACCACTGTATAATCAGGTATCTGATAAAGCCACATCTCGAGATTCCCGTCGCTTGTCAAGGGATTTGCTCCGGGTGTTGGTGTCGCCGTCGGTGAACCTGTGGGGCTGACGGTCGGAGTGGCTGTTGCCGTCGATGTCGGAGAGGCAGTAGGTGATGGCGTCGGAGACGTAAACGCATTACCGTCAAAAGATCCTGGATTTGTTCCGTCCGGATTGGCAGGCGTCGATCTAGTTGCATTTGAACTAAATGCGATCCAAAGGCCGTCGTTACTTATTACTGGGCGCGTATTGGTTATTTCAACCCGAATATTATTGAATGTCGCGGGTTGCGTTGTATCAAAAAGAACGCTTTTGGTATCGGTAATCTGATATATCCTCCGCTGAGCATAGTCAAAAAGAAATATCTCGACGTTGCCATCGGTGTTGCGAGGATTTTCGGTTGCAATATTTCCTCGCGATTCGAAAACGACAAATCTGCCGTTTCCGCTCATGCCGCCGGAAAAGGAGTCGGCTCCCGAACTCGACAGTTGCCCTATTACCGCGTCAGCCTGAGCTGAAACCGAAATAAATGAGATCAAAATTACGATCAGTAGAAGAAAACCGAGGCGAAATGTCACAAACTCCTCCAATAAACAAAAAGGCAAGAACAAACCGACAAAAAACTTGCCTGCATATCAAGCCCAAAAAAGTAAATTTTATGCGTTAAAACTGCGCACTGCAAGCATAAGCAATGGAAATCCGTCGTTTGGCTGCAAAACTACCCTTTTGATGCAGCCGCAAGGCCATCCGTTGCAGAAGCACAAGTGTCGGGCTTGTCCCGAAATACTCCTGATAAGTTGTCAAAGATCAGTGTGATCCATTATCGCCGAGTGACTTTGTCTCATCTTCGATTTCTCGAAGTGCATATTCGATACATTGATTCGCCGTTCGCGGCGGAGTATAAATCACTTCCGGCTCTTTAACGGCATCTGGCCTCTGGTCTCGCCGAACCAGAAAACGAATGTACTCGCTCACGGTGCTGTAAAAGCGTGAACGCATGCCCTCGTAAATAAGCGAGTGCATTTCGTCAGAAACCGATATCGTGATAGTCCTTCTCATATGCTTATTGGGGCCGTGATCCGTGCCATAAATCGCGGAACGCCGAAAGCGGCTGATATTCTGTAACGCATTGCCGGACAATATGTTACGACATTTTTGACCAGAGCGTGTCCCACTCTGTCCCACCCGCGTTCCACGCCTTTGCTGGGACAAATAACTCTTTTGTTATCAATATTTACATCCATTTTTTCACTGCGTTTCGCCACTTTTCGAAAAACAATAAGACTTTGTCTTACAGCTAACGCCAGTTACCCTTAAAGACAACAAAATGTCACAAAACATGCGTTTCATATATGAAATATCATATCACAGCACGAATAAAATTGCAAGCTGAAATTGTGGTGCCGTAATTTGCACAAGCCCGCGCGTTAGCAAGGGCGATACACGCACGTTGGATGTATCGCCTTGCTAACGCGCGGGCTTGTGCATCCGCGTGTGTTCGAGCCTGAGGCTGCGTCGTTCGTCAACGTGGGCTTCTGCAATTGGGGCAATTCATTTAACATAAAAAGCCGATGGTGAGAATACGCAAGATCATGATCGTCGCCGGCGAATCTTCCGGCGACACACACGCTGCGAAGCTTGTCCAGGCAATGCGTGATGTCGAGCCAGAAGCTGATCTCCAATTTTTCGGCGCTGCCGGGCCAAAAATGCGGAACGAAGGCGTTGAGGCGATCGTCGAGTCGGACGGCCTTTCAATTGTCGGTTTGGCAGAGATCGCTGCTGCGTTACCCACTTTCCTCAAGGCATTTAATGATCTCAGACAGGCGGCGATCAGCCGACAACCTGACGCCGTCATTCTCGTCGATTTTCCCGACTTTAACCTAAAATTGGCCAACATGTTAAAGCGAAAGGGTTTTCGCATTATCTATTACATCTCGCCGCAGCTTTGGGCGTGGCGAAAATATCGTGTCCGAATAGTTAAAAAATATGTTGATCTGATGCTGACGATCCTGCCTTTTGAAAAGGACTGGTATGCGAAACACGGTGTCGAAAATGTCGAATATGTAGGCAGCCCTTTGGCCCGCGAGGTGCATTCAAATGTCGGAAAAGATGAGTTTTGCCTCAAGCATGGGATTGATCCTGACAAACCGATCATAGCGTTACTGCCCGGCAGCCGCCACAAAGAGATCGTTCGCATTTTGCCTGTAATGCTTGAAACAGCCGCTGAGATCTCAAAACAAAATAAGGATGTGCAGTTTCTGCTCGCACTTGCTTCCCATAGAAATCTTTTAGATGTAAAAAAGGCAACCGATGATGCGGTCTCGAACGGTTTGAATCTTCCGAAAGTTTTAAAAGTGATCGAGGCCGAAACCTACGATGCTTTGAATGCTTCGGATGCCGCCGCCGTTACAAGCGGAACCGCAACGCTCGAAGCCGGGATTATCGGAACGCCGATGGCGATCGTTTATAAGACTTCGGCAATGAATTACAAACTTCTTGAGCCGATGATCGATGTTCCGCACTACGGGTTAATAAATTTGATCGCAGGGAAACGAGTTGCGAAGGAACTGATTCAACATGAATTTACTGAACAGACTTTATCCGAGGAACTGATCAGGTTACTCCAACCCGAAGCAAACGAAGCGATGCGGTCGGAATTAAAAGTCGCCGCAGACAAACTCGGCCACGGCGGTGCTTCCAAACGAGCAGCAGAGAATATACTTGGGTTACTTTTCAAATCCTTCTAGAAGTTTACGTACTCGTCCCAGACGCAATGAACCATCTTGAGATACTTTAAGCAACTGGTTTCTATCTAGCCGGTGCTTTGTCACGGAGCGTTTTAAAGAATCGAGCATGATTTCCCGAGCTATGCGTCGACCAGTCAGAATCGCCCAAACTGTTCCACCCACGCCCCCGCCAAATATCACGCCGAGAGCGGCCCATCCAAACGTATCCAATCCTGACAGCAATCCAATGGCGCTTAATCCACCGAGAAGAATCCCGCCAACAGGAGCACTAACAATTGCACCAATTGCTAACGGTTTACTAATGTCCCGGCTGACAACGCTGCCCTTTTCATTCAAAGATTCGAGAAGTGCCCGAATCTCATAATCGCTTGGGTTTTTATTGTATTCGGTAATAGGAAGCGAAGGAGACGTACTAGAGATAAGGGCTGAAAATTCGTCGTTGCGACGCCATTTGGTGTCTGTCTTGGCTTGTTCACTCTTTCCTAGCGCGTACGACGAGTCACAGAAATCACAGACCACTATTTGACCGATGTCTTTGCTCGAAAGCTGAATAAAATATATGTGCTCAGATCTGGTTTGGCTAAAGCACTCAAACGGCCGCGGACGCTTACAACGAGGACATTGACGCGCCGTCCATCCGAGTAACGCGAACGAATCTTTATGTCCGTAAACAATAACTAAAGGAATTGGCATAAATTACTTTTAAGAGATTCTAAATTTATTAGTGTACCTACTTTTTTTCGAGACGTTGTTTTAGTTCGGTCACTTCTTTTTTGAGCCGCTCAAGGCCTTTAACATGGGCATTCTGCCGTTTGTATTCATCAAGCGGCTGCACGGGCGTTCCCCACCAAACACCGGGACGAACGATCTTGCCCGGCAATACGCCAGCTTGCGAACCGATCACTGCTCCGCTCAAAACTCGTGCATGATCGCCCATACCGACCTGGCCGCCGATAATGCAATCGTCCTCGATCACGGTGCTGCCCGAAATTCCGGTCTGCGCGGCAATGACTACCCGCTTGCCGATCTGGACGTTGTGGGCGATCTGGACAAGGTTGTCGATCTTAGTGCCTTTGCCAATGCGGGTTTCACCGAGTGCTCCGCGATCAATACATGAATGCGCTCCGATCTCAACATCACTTTCGATCACGAGTGTTCCGATCTGCGGAAATTTGACGTAAGAATCAGTATCACGGACATAACCAAATCCGTCTGCACCGATCACTACACCCGCATGAAGAATGACAGCGTCGCCGATAGTGCAGCCGTCTTCTATGAAGACGTTTGGATGCAGGACACAATTCTTGCCTATCTTAACATCGTCGCCGACCTTTGCTCCGGCACGCAGATGTGTTCCGTCGCCGATCTCCGAACGCTCGCCTACACAAGTAAAAGCTCCAACAAAAACGTTTTCGCCTATTCGTGCATTCATGGCTATCACCGCAGAATTATGAATTTCACCGCTCCGAGTTTTTGCAGGATGCAGTAATGCCGCGATCTTTGCAAAAGCAAGTTTCGGATTCGCAGCTTTGATAAATGGAACATTGATAGAGCC
>JANMDA010000326.1:0-1685 GCA_031376085.1 Chloracidobacterium sp. | reverse complement strand
TTACGGGCAGGACTTTCTTGATCGAAGTCTTGCCCTTAAATTCCGGATGAATGTATAGATTGTCAGCGAAGATCTTCATCAGGTCGTAAGTTTTGTCGTTGACCTCATTAAAGAAATCTGTGAGGTCAGGAAACATTTCGGCCATTTCTGTATTGCGGCCTTTTTCAAAGGCCTCGTACCATACAAAGACAGTGCCAATACCGCCGGCCATCGAATCGCGCAAGTGCTCCGCAACTGAACGCGGCGGGCCGTCATTTCCATGTGATAAATATTCGCTGTGGCGTAGTTCGGCACCAGGACGGTCGATCGTGTGCAGCGAATATTGAAAGCACATTTGCTGAAACGGTTTAATGCCGTCGAACTGCGGGATCGCATACGCAAATGTCTCGTAATCGAGAAAATGCAACGGATATTCCCATTGCTCCATTCTCTTCGCAATTTCATCGCGGTCGATTATGGTTTTGCCTGACTGCGCAGCCTGCACTTGAATCCGCTGCTTTGGCGATAGCTTGAAGGTTTCGGGCACGTCCAGAATGTCTATGATGCCGTCGGCCAGAAGCTCTCGGCGTTTATCGTGCTTCAAATATGAAATATCAAAGACCGTGTATTCGGGCAAACCGGGAAAATTCAGTTTGATAAACTGGCAATCAAGTTTGTTATCAATGCAATAATCGGCCAGCGAGGGAATCGGCACGGTTGAAAGATACTCGAGTGCCTTTTGAATTTGGTCTTCGGTCTGAGCGAGCCTTAGATCGACAGTTTCCGTGACTTCGGTGACGGTAAAGAGTTGTTCGACATCGATCTCGCCTTGGCGAACGTACTCGCTGTTCATTGTGATGACATAAGAACGGCGGACTTGTGCTCCGGATCTTTCTGCCGCGATCTTTTGAAACGCAACGTCATCGTAATGTTCTTCTTTTACTGATGAAGACGATTTTATTTCAAAGATCTCTATCTCGCCCGACATCTTATCAGTCACAACAATGTCGCTTCGGGCGGCAACATCGGCGGTCTGAAAAGTCCGCTGAAAATCGACGGCTATAATGTCGTTTGTCTGAAACCGCGACATTTGTTTGACTAGCTGCTCGACCGCGTAGCCTTGTTGGCGCAGATGCTCGTGCTCAAGCGTTATATCGGCTGCAAACAAAAGTGGTTGATGATGTTCGAGCCAAAATTCCTGGGGGCATTTTAGGAAATTAAGATATGCGGTTTTTGTGAGACGAAAATCCATTTTTGATTTGGGCTGCATTTTTATTCGGTAACTGTTCGTGTTATTTTACGCCTAAGTGAGAAAAAAATCATTTGGAGGACATTTCGATGAGCGAAAAAGCTCCGGCAATTTTCAGGATTTTCATACCTGTTTCCGACTTCGATAAAGCCATATCATTCTATCAACGTTTATTCGACACCGAAGGGCGGCCGATACATCGCGGACGGCACTATTTCCAATGCGGGCCGGTCATATTTGCCGTGATCGAAAATAACGGCACGCCGATCGGGGATCATGTTTATTTTTCGGTTCCAAATCTCGATGCGGTGTTCACGAGAGCAAAGGAGCTAGATTGTCTTGAGAACGATGATGTTCACGGTTCACCTTCCGGTGAGATAAATGTGCGTCCCTGGGGCGAGCGGTCGTTTTATGCACGCGATCCTTTTGGCAACGGGCTGTGTTTTGTCGATGAGAC
>JANMDA010000310.1:0-3238 GCA_031376085.1 Chloracidobacterium sp. | reverse complement strand
CGGTCAGGGAACTTCGAGCATTATGGTTGACACAACGGGCCTTGCTCCGAGCAGCAATGTCACAGCTACGGTCGATATCGGTCCGTCAGGTTGTGGTTGCACGGGCACAGCTTCGGATACAGGCAGTATTACCGGGAAACTTGTAGAGATACCGGTTGATGAATTTGGCAAAGCTACGGACGACGACGTCAAGGCACGTGTTGACAACTTCTATATCCAGTTGAACAACAACCCAAGTGCTCAGGGTTACGTCATCAACTACGGAACGCCCGCTCAGATCAGGGCTCGCAGAGCACAGATCATGAAGGCGATCAACTTCCGTAAATATGATGCGAGCCGCGTTACATTTGTCGACGGCCCGGATACCGGAGAAGGAGCGAAGACGAAATTCTCCGTAGTTCCTCCGGGGGCTGAGAAACCGCAACCATAATAGATTTGCATAAAAACTGATGCAAACATTTCTAAGCGGTTGAGGCGATCATCACTGAGCCTCAACCGCTTTTTTTCTTTGGATTTGCTGCGAAAGCCCGCACGTTAGTAAGGGCGGAACACTCTACGTTGAATGTAACGCCCTTACTAACGTGCGGGCTTGTGCATTTGTATTGTGACTCACATAATTCGTCTTGTGTTTAAACACGTTTTCTGCTAATTTTAAATGAGTTACTCATAATTCGGCAGATTGCCGTCCATCAGGAAATACAAACTTCGCATAAGGCGCAAACGCGCGGCCGCTTTTTTTCATCTGACCTACTTGGGGAACGCCCTCTTTGGCAATCCCGATCCGCAAACTTCATTTCCTGTAAATAGAACTGGGAATTACAAAAATATGTTAAAGAAAACGAAAGGCACCACGCTCGTTTCGATCATTTTGACACTGGCTATCCTGCATTCATCATTTTTTGCTGTTGCGGCCCGTGGAGATGAAGCAATCGAGCCGGATAAATACAGCAACTGGGAAGTTGTCGGCCCGAGCGGCGGCGACGTTCGCTGTATTGCGATCGATCCTCGGGATAAAGACAAACTCTATGCGAGTACGCTCGACGGCCAGATACACACTTCATCCGACGGCGGGCGAACATGGCGTTTGCTCGTTAATCTAAACGAGTCTGAACTGATTCTCGACAATCTTTTTGTCGATTCGCGTGATTCGCAAAAGATCTACGCCTCTGGTCATCGGCATAAGGCTCCAGGCGGATTTTTTCGCTCGACCGACGGCGGAACAAGTTGGAAGGAAGCAAAGGAACTCGGGAAAGAGTCGATCCACTCGATGATGCAGTCGTCGTTTGATCCTAACGTTCTGATCGTCGGCACGACGGACGGGATTTGGCGCTCGAAGAATTCCGGCGAAGACTGGGAAAAGATTCAATCTACTACCATGCCCGTTAACATCGATGCTTTGGCGATGGACCCGCGCGGAACCAATGTAATTTATGCCGGCACATGGTGGCGTGCTTACAAAAGCACGGACGCAGGCAAGACTTGGCGTCTCATCAAAGACGGTATGATCGACGATTCGGACGTTTTTGCGATCAATATCGATCCGCGAAATCCTGACCACATAATCGCTTCAGCATGCAGCGGAATTTACGAATCGCAAAACGCCGGTGAGAAATGGGCAAAGATACAGGGCATTCCTTCTCAGTCGCGCCGAACGCGCGACATTATGCAGCATCCGACCATTGCAGGCACGATCCTCGCGGCAACGACCGAAGGTTTTTGGATGAGCAGCACGGCGGGCAAGAGTTGGTCGCTGACCACCTCGCGCGATCTTGAGATCAATTCGATCGCGGTGCATCCGTCCGAACCGAATCGCATTTTTATCGGCACGAATAATTACGGCGTGATGGTGTCCAACGACGGAGGCCGCAGTTTTGTTCAGGCAAGCGGCAATTTTACCAGCCGCTTAACATATTTTGTGACGACCGATGTCGCACAGCCCGACAGGCTTTATGCGGGAACCCAGAATGTCGCGACAGGCGGCGGTTTCTTTTTTCTCAGCACAGATGGCGGCCGCAGCTGGCAGCAGGGAAAGAATCTGGATGTCGGCCGCGTAAGGCCGTTCGTTGTGCATCAGGACCAGGTGAATCCGAACCAACTGTTTTTAGGCACGAATGTCGGAATCTTTCGTTCTTTGGATCGCGGTGTTAGCTGGAATCAGGTTGTTGCCGCAAAGCAGACGCCGACAAAGAGACCGGTTAAGAAGACAGCCGTAAAAGCAGGTGTTAGAAAGACAGCGATGGCGGCTCCGGCCATGACGGCTGCTGCTGCTTCGCCCAAGCTTATCCCAGCATTGACTAAGAAGGTGAAGGTCATTGAGAACCTGCCGGACGGAGGCCTGATCGCTGGAACCGACGAAGGCCTCTTTCGCACGCGCGATCTGACAAAAGGCTGGGAACGCGTGGCTCTCGGCTCTGGAATGAATGAGAACATATTTACTATTCATATCTCGCCGGCACGACCGGAAACGATCTGGATCGGAACGGCGACCTCCGGCGTGCTTATTTCTCGTGATAACGGCAAGACGTGGTCGAAAGCGGGCGGCGCTCCTGACGGCGTTCCCGTAAGCTCTGTTATTACTGACCCGCATCGGCCGGATTACATTTACGTCGGCACAACGCAGACATTTTATCTGTCACGCGATGGCGGCCAGACGTGGAGCCGCCGCGGCGGCAACCTGCCGCTCGGCAATTTTACGAGCATCCTGATAAATCCAAACAACGCCGACGAGATACTCCTTTCAAGCTCACTCGAAACCGACGGCGGAATATTTATCTCGACCGACGCGGGCAATAAATGGAAACGCGTCGATTCAAAGGATATGAAATTGGCAAGCCGACGCTTTTGGGGAATGTCGTTTGACCCGCAGGACCCGAACCGCATATTTGCCGCAACGCATTCGTCCGGCGTCTATCGTATCGAGCGCCGGGCAGTTGCCGCTGCGATCAGTCCCGAGGAAAAGCCGCCGACTGGAAACTAAGCACTGCATTATTACATCGGTTTCTGAGAGACGGTTTTCTGGCAAACCGTCTCTTTTTGTTTGCAACTTGGAACTTGCCGTGCCGGATTCTATAATTTGACTTATAGGAGCCAAAACATTGGAACAAAAAACGGCACGCTTCAAAGAGCATGAAAATGTAAGACTGCGGGCATCGGGCGTGCCGTTTTCTACCATTCCTCGTCAGTCAAAATTGTTCCTTGATTACCTTCGCGACCCGCTCTCGCTCAAACGGTATTATCC
>JANMDA010000308.1:0-19049 GCA_031376085.1 Chloracidobacterium sp. | reverse complement strand
TGATAACCGCCGACATTATTCTCGTTAGCATTTGCCCCGCCGCCCCACGGAATCGTCAGACTAGCAACATTCGCCCCCGGATGCGTTTTGTCTTCATTGGCCTTAAGCTGCATCGCAGCCATGTTGAATTGCGCTTGGTATTTTCGATCGACTTTTGGGAGAGTCTTGATGTAAGCGGCCCAGCCTTTGTCATAATCGGCTCTCGCCTTCGCGAATCCTTCAGTTTTTGCGATAACAGCTAGCACAAATGCCCCAGCCTCATTGTCGGCAAAACTGAGGATTACGGTAAACCTTGATGGCGTTCTGATTTTTCCGACCTGAACGACATTGCCGTTGTTTGCTTCATCAGAGCGATTGGTCACCTTTCCGAAAGTCCTAAGCTGATCCAATCCATCCCCATCACCCAAAAAATTATTTGTCTGCTCATCCACACCACCCGAAAACAGCAATGACGCGTAAATCTTTCCATCAAAAGCAACTATCTTGTCACCTCGCGAGAAAGAGGAATCGTGCAGGCCGCTGTTACCAATCGAGGGGTCGAAGTAATAATATAAATTAAGAGATTTGTTCTTCGACTCAAACCTAACGTCCATTAATACTACTGCCAGTTCAGTGGGATTTGTCACATATGTTTTTGTGATAGTCCACTTGCCCGACTTCGCCTTATTGATCTGCTGAAATGTAAGCGAATCGGGCCGCAGGATTTTTATTTCATGTATCGCGTCGTCCTGCTCCGTCTCGACCTTTTTTGTCTTTGGATCAACGACGACAAATTGGAGCAGATGCACATTCGCGGTCGTCACATCCGGGTAATAGACCTCGGTCATTACGCCTTGGGCGAGGGTGAACCAGACTTTGCTGGTCGAGGTGGCTGATGTACCGACGGCTTGTTTGCCGGCGGTCGCCCATTGAGCGTCTTTGCCGGGGCCGCCGGGCGCCATCGTTTGCGCAAAGACAGGAAGCAACCACAGATAGACACAGATAAACACAGATAAAAACAAGAAAATGCAAGACGGACCTCGGAACTTTCTCGATCCATATCTGTGTTTATCTGTGTTCATCTGTGGTTAATTTTTCTTCTTGAATATTCTAAACCCAAACCCATCGAGGCTTAATGTTGATAGTCCGACATTTGCTCTCGTAGCAATTTTAGCCTTTTCATCGTCAGGCGGAAGCGGTTGGCCGATGTTTGGGGTAATGTCCTCAAAATTTCCATTCGCCTCGACTGAACCGAAAAACGGAGTGCTAGACATATTGATAGCCACGAGCATCTCTTCGTTGCCTGAACGGCGTGAAAAAGTGAGTACGCGGTTCTCGTCAGAGTTGCGGAACCATGTCACATCGCCGCGTCGCAGAGCAAGACTCGATTTGCGCAGGGCGATCATTGCTTTGTAGTATCGCGGAAATTCCGGCCGGCGTTCGGCGATCTGCCAAAAGATCGGCAGTTTTTCGAAAAGTGCGGGTGCGCCGGATTCAGCCGTGTCGCCGGCTTCCATGCCGTTGTAAACGAGCGGCACACCATCGAGTGTGAAAGCCAGCGTTTGCGCGGCAAGAGCGCCCTTTTCGCCAAAACGCACTATCGCCCGGCGTTCGTCATGGTCGTCCGAGAACCTCATTCGGATCGCGCTTTTCGGAAAAGTTACGGCCTGTTCTTCCCACACCTTTCTCAATGCCGAGGCCGGTTTCGAGCCCTGTAAAACTTCGGTCATTGTGCCGTGCATGTTCCACGCATAGTCAATGTCAAACGCATGGACGAGCAGATCGGGCTTTTCAGCTTCGGCGAGCCAGACCGTGTTTGGTTTGATCTTATCAACCTCTGCTCTTGCCTGCTCCCAAAAATCCGTCGGTATGAACAGCGCCACATCGCATCGGAAACCGTCGAGATCGTAATCGCGTATCCACGATTTGAGATTCTCGATGATGTATTTGCGCAGATCCGGCTTGCTGTAATCGAGCCCCGCAACGTCCGCCCAATCCGGCACCGGCGGCACGATCTCACCCTTCTCATTTTTCTTGTAAAACTCAGGATGTTCGGTGATCAGTTTGTTGTCCCAGGCGGTATGGTTTACTACGACATCGATGATTACTTTCAAGTTGCGTTTGTGTGCTTTGTTGATAAGCCGCTTGAGGTCGGCCGATGTGCCATAGTCGGGATTGATGCCGTAATAATCTTTAACCGCATACGGCGAGCCGACAGTGCCTTTTTTCTTCACCTGACCAATAGGATGGATCGGCATTAACCACAATACATCGACGCCTAGCGATTTGATACGGTCGAGGTCGTTCGTAATAGCGTTAAAATCCCCCTTCTGTGAATATGCCCGCTCCCAGATCTGATAGATAACCGCGTCGCGAATCCAATCTTGCGAGCTGCGCGCCGTTTCTTTAGAAACATCACGCGATGGCTGTTGCTGGCCAAAAACGCAGCTCGCAAGAAAGATGGTTGAGATCAATATTCTGAGTGAAAATGCTTTCATAGTGTTACTCCGTAATGCCTCCTGCAAGTGAGGTTTCGCTTGGGATCGACGTCTCGATACTACCAGCACCAACGTCTTTTACGACCAGTACACTGACCGCTGCGACGAGCATCACAACGCCGCCAAAAATAACCACATTTAAAGGATCGCTGCCCAAAATATTTCCGTAGATCTGCGGCACGATCAAGCCCATAACGATCTGCGGTATGACGATGCAAAGATTAAAGACGCCCATGTAAACACCCATGCGCGATGGTTTGATCGCACCTGCCAGGATCACATAAGGCATCGAGAGAATTGACGCCCACGCAAAACCAACGCCGATCATTCCCGCCCAGAGAAAATATTTGTCATGGGCAAAATAGGTTGATATGAGACCCAATCCGCCAAGTGTCAGACAGATGAAGTGAGTCATTTTTCGGCTCGTGGCATTGGCGATCAACGGAAGGAGAAACGCGACGAGAAAACATGCGGCGTTATATACCGCAAACGACAGGCCGCCCCATTCTGTTCCTTGCGCAAACAGCGTAGATTTTTCGTCGGGGGCGAGGAACACATGCTTTGCCACCGCCAAACCGTAAAACTGCCACATGCAGGGCAGCGCGAACCATGTAAAGAACTGGACGACCGCGAGCTGCTTCATTGTCGTCGGCATATCCTTCAAAGCGTTCAAGATTTCCTTGATTATCGTCGCAACGACATTGCCTTCGGCCTGTTTGCGTCGAAATTCATCCATGTCGGGTGGCGGATATTCGTCGGCGGTCCACACTGTCCATAAAACGGCCCCAAGAAAACAGACCGATCCAATAATGAAGGCCCACAATGTTGCATGTGGAATGCCGCTCACCATCACTCCGGTCACGCCGAGTGCCGCCAGAATAAAAGGCGCCGCATTGGCGAGGGTTTGTCCGATGCCTATAAAGAATGACTGCATAACGAATCCGGTCGTTCGCTGTTCCTCTGGAAGTTTGTCGCCGACGAACGCGCGAAAAGGTTCCATGCTGGTGTTGATGCTGAAATCAAGGATCCATAATAAACCCGCAGCCATCCAAACAGCTGAAGAAAACGGCATGAGCAAAAGACAAATGCTGGATAGTATCGCTCCGATGAGAAAGAACGGACGGCGGCGGCCAAGCTTGTTCCAGGTTCTGTCCGACATTGCCCCAATGATCGGTTGTATGAGCAGGCCGGTGATCGGGCCGGCAAGCCATAGATACGGCAGATTTGATTCTTCCGCACCGAGATATTTGTAGATCGGCGACATATTAGCCTGCTGCAATGCAAAGCCGATCTGTATTCCCATAAACCCGAAACTCATGTTCCAGATCTGCCAAAAGGTTAGTCGTGGTTTGTCTTGCATAACCGGTGCTCCTTTAACGCGAGTAGATGCTGATGTCTTCCAAATTTACGTTTCGGTCGAGCGATAAAGCGTACATCAGGGTTTTGGCCATATTGCGAACATGAATAAATCCGGGCCGTGGCGGCTGATTGGATGTCGTTTCGACATCGACGAGGCCGGGGCAGAGATTGAAAACTCGAATATTAGCGCCGCGTTTGAGCACGTCGTCGCGGACCGATTCGGCAAAGCCTAGTAGGCCGAATTTCGATGCGCAATACGCAGGCACATCTGCGTAGCCATTCTTTCCAGCTTGAGACGAAACATTAACGATATCGCCAAAATCCTGATCGATCATCTTTGACAAAAGCAATTGTGTCAGCCACATCGCTCCGCGAAGATTTGTATCAATGACCTTGTCCCAGCCGTCGTCGGTGATCTCGGTTACCGTCTCGGCCACCGCGAGGCCCGAGTTGTTTATCAACATATCGACCGCACCGTTTACCGCTGACGCAAATTCGGCAAGCACTTCTGTCTGTGAACGCGAACGAATATCAAATGCAAACGGATGAACGCGTCGGCCGTATTTGGTGTTCATCTCTGCTGCTGCTTGATCGAGAATCTCCTTTCGCCGCGCAGCGATCACCAGATGCCCGACGCCAGCTTCAAGAAGTCCTTCGGCAAACGCACGTCCGATGCCGGTCGCTCCGCCGGTTATGAGGGCTGTTTGTTCCCCTATTGTCTTGTTCATTCCGATCAAAAATTCTGCAAAAGTTATGGGTTCCGATTCGTAGTAAATATCGCTGCTGACCGAGCGGGTAAAGTAAATCTCATGACCCCGCAATCAACCATTACATCAGGAACGTTTCCAAGTTGATCTCTCAAATAGTTGCCGTTCCACAACCATAGTTGTTTTATATCGTCCGGCTTTCTCCACCAGTAATACGACTGAAAATTCTCTTTTCCGTCGGCATTAAATTTGCACTCGGTGTCTGGTGTCACATGAAATGAGAGTTCAGACGGTTTCGTGTCGTTATTGATCGCAACTATTACTGGCGGGACGTCCATACCAATAAACCGGGCATAGGCCATCTGCTGCTCTTCATCGAGCAGATCGAGTGTTTTGCCTCGTCGCAATGGTTCGAATTCCTGACGCAATTTGCCGAGCTTTGCCAGATAATTCCAAACATCGCGTTCTTTTGTGTTTAGATTTGCCACAGCAAATTTATCGATGCCGTCCGCCGGAAAACCTCCCGGAAAATCTCTTCGATTGTCTGGGTCGGTGCCGCCCTGCATGGCGATCTCGTCACCATAATAGAGGATCGGCGTGCCTCGTGTTGTCATAATGAGGGTCTCAGCGAGTTTCAGGCCGTCGAGCGTTGCATCCTTTTCGCCCATAAAGCGACTCACGTCGTGATTGCCGAGGAATGTGCCCAGCACATTAGGATTCGGATACAAACGGTCATGGGCAAGCACCTGCGAAACGCCGCGCAGTGGCTTGCCGGCGGCAAAAGCATCGCGGATCGCAAAATATAGCGGGAAATCGAAAAGCGAATCTATCTTCGTGTCAACATTGTCGAGGCCGCGCTGACCCGTCTGAAAATACGAAACTAATGACGGATCGCCGTCAAAAAGCTCACCGAGAATATTCAGCTTTGGATATTCGCGTTTTATTGCCGCTCCCCACTTTGCCCAAAATGTGCGCGGAACGTGTGGCAGCGTGTCCATGCGAATCGCGTCGTAACCAACTCGCTCGATCCACCAAATGCTGTTTTGGATCAGGTATTTTTCGACCTCAGGGTCGTCCTGGTTAAAGTCCGGCAGTATATCGACGAACCAGCCTTCAAGATTTCGCCGCTGCGTTTGGTAGGTCGCACGCGGATTCATCGTCGTCCATTTTTGCCAATTGTTAGAGAGATGTTTGTCGGCGGTGCCATTCCACCACGTCGTTGTCGGCGGATCGTTTGCCCAAACATGGAACGGGCCGGTGTGATTAGCAACCTGATCCTGAATTACCTTAAGCCCGAGCGAATGCGCTTTTTCGACAAGTTCACGCAGCTTTGCCATGTCGCCGAAATGCTCTTCAACGCCATACATATCGACTGCTCCGTAGCCGTGATAGCCGGTGGTCAGCTCACCGTCATAGACTTCTTTTGTGTCGAGTTTGTCGTTGTTGTCATAGATCGGCGTCGTCCAGACTGCCGTCACGCCGAGGCTTTTGAGGTAGGGTAGTTTGTTTATCACACCTTGCAGATCGCCGCCGTGATAACGCCGCGTTTTACTACGGTCGTAAATACCTTTCGACTTTTCCGGATCGTTATTCGACGAATCGCCGTCGGCAAAACGGTCGGGCATCAGTAGATAAATGACGTCATCGGGATTAAAACCCTGATATCTGCCTACACGCGAAGCACGGGGAAGCAACTCAAAATCAAACGTCGTAAACTTATGCTTGTCACCGACATAGATCTTGTATTTGCCCGGTTTTACCGTCGCCGCAATGGTCAAGTCAACAAAAAGATAATGTCCGTTAGCACTTGCCTTAAGATTGCTAGTCTTAACAGTGTTGTTATCCGTCCATGCGGCACCAACATTAAGGTTATTGCCGCGAAGCAATATGCGAACCGGATTGATCGTCATCCCGGCCCACCAATTTGGCGGTTCGATTTTTTCGACTACCGGCGTCTGCCCCGCGGCCATAAACGCAAAAAACAGGATCAAAATGCAGAGCTGTAAAACCCTTCTCGCGCGCTTTCTCAATTTATTTTGCGGTTCTGCCATATGTCTCAGTTAATTCCTTTAGTCTTGATGTCATTTCGTCAGTGATCGAGTCTTTAGTCATGCGCCAATGCCAGTTGTTTGAAGTCGATGCAGGAAGGTTCATTCTTCCCTCGGTTCCCAAGCCGAGCAGATCGGGAAGCGGCGCGATCGCCGTATCGGTGACCGATGCCCAAACGGCGCGAATGAAGTCCCAGTGAATTTCTGTGCCGTCCGAATTAAGATATTTTAAACAATAATCATGTTCACGGCTGATCTCTTTTTCATCGCGCGTTGATCCCGCGCCAGCCTGAGAATAAAACCATCCGACCGTCGTGTCATTGTCGTGCGTACCCGTGTAAGCGACACAATTTTTGATGTAGTTGTGCGGAAGATCGAGATTTTTTGCATCGCCGCCAAACGCAAACTGTAATATTCTCATTCCGGGAAAATCGAATGAATCCCGAAGCTCCTCGACATCCGGCGTGATGACGCCGAGATCTTCGGCAATAACAGGAAGTTCACCGAGTGAGTTTTTTAGAGCAGCAAAAAGCTCTTTGCCCGGCACGTTGACCCAGCGGCCATTTTCGGCAGTTTTGTCGTCGCCGGGAACTTCCCATGAGGCGGCAAACCCGCGAAAATGATCAATGCGAACGATGTCGACCATATCCAGCGTCGAAGAAACACGTTTGATCCACCACCCAAAACCGTCCTTACGCATCGCATCCCAATCGTAGATCGGATTGCCCCAAAGCTGGCCGGTCTTCGAAAAATAATCTGGTGGAACGCCGGCAACAACTTTTGCAGTGCCGTCAACGTTGAGCTTGAATTTACCCTGATCGCACCAGACATCTGCTGAATCGAGAGCGACAAAAATAGGTATATCGCCTATGATCTTTATCCCTTTCTTGTTAGCGTACTCTTTGACCGCAAACCATTGCCGAAAAAAAAGAAATTGAAAGAATTTTTCGGCTTGAATATCTTCGTAAAGCTGCTCCGCCGCGACGCCGAGGGCTTTCTGTTCGCGCAGCTTCAAAGCCTCCGGCCACTCAAACCATGCATTTTGTCCCTGTTCTCTTTTTATTGAACGGTAAAGAGCATAATCGTCGAGCCACGCTTCGTTTTCCTGGCAAAACGTCTCGAACTTGCCCCGGAGATCAACGCTCGTGATGTGATGAAAACCATCATAAGCTTTTTTCAGCAATTGATTTTTCCAATCATAGACGCCGCCAAAGTCCACTTTGTGAGCAGGGAAGTCCGGCTTGTCAGCAAGGTCGTCTGCCGTGATCAGGCCGTCTTCGACCAATTTTTCCGGCGAGATCAGCAGCGTATTTCCAGCAAAGGCTGAAAAACATTGGTAAGGCGAATCACCATAACCTGTCGGCCCGAGCGGTAATATCTGCCAGTATTTTTGACAAGCGTTGTCAAGAAAATCGACGAAACGAAACGCCTCGTCGCTAAGATCGCCGATGCCGAATTCACCCGGCAGCGATGTCGGATGAAGGAGAATGCCTGATGCTCGCTCAAAACTCATATTATCTGGGAAACACGCCTATAAACATCGACAAAAAGAGGGCGTGAAACAATATTATGTTTCACGCCCGGCAAAGAAGGAAATACGGCGGTAAAGCCGTCAGTGAGTCAACCCGGGCTAAAATTCCAAACGCATGCCAAGCTGGATCTGGCGATTGGTGAAACCATAGGTATTTCGAATCCGTCCGAAAGCAGAATCATTTACATCCTGAACCGGCAGCGCAAGCTGCGGCGAGTTAAAAATATTAAAGAACTCTGCACGAAACTGGGCCTTGAATTTTTCATAAATGCCAAAATTCTTGCTCAGTCCCATATTCAACTGCTTGTTGACGGGGCCGCGAAGGCTGTTACGCCCGAGATTACCAAAGCGTCCGGCAGGAGCATTCGTAAAAGCAGACCTTATGAGAAAGTGATCATTATCTGCTCCATAAGGATCGCCTGTAACATCTACACGAACGCCTCCGCTGTCACGAATATCGAATGGCTGACCGCTTTGTGTTCGGAAGATCGCATTGATCTGCCACCCGCCAATTATGTAATCTGCTGCTCTATTCATATCCGAGCCATAATGCCGCCCGTGGCCAAAAGGAATATCGTAGGCAGTTTCGAAAGAGAACACATGCGGAAAGTCCAGACGTGAAGTGGTGAATGGCTCAGTGAAGTTCTTGCCTCTTGTATCGATCGTGTCAAAGGCTCCTTCGCCATTGTCCTTTGTTTTAGAGAACGCATAGGTTGCCCTGTATTGCCAGCCTTTTGCATAGCGGCGATTGAGCTGTACCTGAAGAGCGTCATACGACGAGCGTCCAATGTCGTCACGGACCGTAGCGTTACCGCCGTTCGAATAACATGGCGATGTCGTTCTTCCGTTGGGACATGCTGCGAAAGTTCCGGGCTCGACGGTCTGGCCGTTTAGATTGTAGTAGAGGATCAAATTGCGTCCTCTGGTTCCAACGTAGCCAACGCTCAAAGCAGTGTTGGCCCACATTTCACGCTGATACTGGATATTGAATTGATGAATGTTAGAAGTTTTATTATCAGGTTTCCACGCGAGAACATTAACGTTCTGCGGATTTGCCAAATTCACCGACGAAACGCTGCCGACGGGCAGTGCACCTGTGCAAAGCCTCGAATCGCTGGTGTTATTAGGGCAGCGGCCGGAAAGTGTGATTCTAACTCCATCGGAATAATTGAATTGTGAAAAGCCGCTGTATGGCGGATTTTGTGCAAGCTGGTTATCAATACCGCCGCGATCGAGGAAATAGAATAATCCATAACCGCCTCGGATCGACTGCTTACCATTTCCACCGATATCGTATGCAAAACCGATGCGCGGGCCGAAATTATTTTTATCGGTTTTGGTCAACGAATCTTTGTTGTCCGCCGCGACGATCAAGCTTCCGGTCGTAAGATCAAAGTTCGCCTGACGGCCATACATTTCCGTCGGATTGGTGAAGTAATCATAACGAAGGCCGAGATTCAGCGTTAATCTTCGTGACACTTTCCAATCGTCCTGAGCAAATATTCCGTTTTCCCAGGTGCGAGTTCCAACCGAACCGAACGGCGGGCCAATCTGATAGTTGCAGACAAAACCGATAAGCAGATCAGCCTGTTCATTTCCGGTCGTGGCTGCATTGCCGACATTGTTGCACTGAGATCCGTCACCATTACCGATAAGGAAAAAATATCCTTTACCGCGATTTGGACGATATAATGAGACATCACGCCTGAGGACGCTGCCGCCTAACTTAAATGTGTGCTTGCCCCTGTTCCAACTGACGCTGTCAACGATCTGATATGTGTTTTGCGGAACAAGATACGGACCAAAATCGCCCGTGTATTCAAGTTGTCCGTTATAACCTCCGATCAAGGCGCCGCCGCCAAGATCGGGACTGGTGTTTGCATTCGGAATGCCGAGGTCGGCCGAAATCGTTCTATCGAAAAACGGCGGCGTGTAGCCATACTTGATCCTGTTCGCCTGAACTCTCAGTTCATTAACAACGGTTGGAGCAAGTATTGAGTTTAGTCCAACGACAATTCCTTTTGTTCTGGTAGGATTTGTGCCGGAGCCGAATCCTGCCGGAAGGTCGGGCAGCCTTGAAGTCGTCGTCTGATCAAACATTCCGCGGCTGACACGGGCAAACATCTGATTATTCGTGGTTAGATTGACATCGCCGCGAATGTCGAATGTATCCGTTTCTGTGATCTCATTGCGGGTAGTAACGTAGTTGCCCTGTGTTCCGTTCCCGTTGTTGGGCAATGGAAAGGCCTGTAAATACTTTAGGCCGACAGGATTGAGGCGGTTGCCAGGCATCAAGTCGAGCCGGTTGTAAGAGATGCCGTTTCCATTGGTACACAGATTTCCATTTGTCGTGGTACCGGTGACGCAAATGTTCTGTCCTGTCAGTGGATCACGAAGCTGGTTCGTCAATGTCGAAAAATTTCCCGTTCTGAACGCTGCCGACGGCACGCTTGCAAAATCCTGACTTACCGGCAGAAATTGACGAAGCCCCTCGTAATCGCCAAAAAAGAAAGCCTTGTCCTTCCAGATCGGGCCGCCGACGCTGCCTCCAAACTGTCCCCGGCGAAATTCTCTTTTAGATCCGTCGAAAGTGGGCCGGGCGTCAAGATTGTCATTGCGTACAAACGCAAAAGCGCTGCCGTAAAAATCGTTCCGTCCGGACTTGATAACGGTATTTATGATGCCACCACCGCCTCGGCCGAACTCTGCCGGCGCAACGCTTGTCTGGACGCGAAATTCCTGCACCGCCTCTGCCGATGGGAACACATTTATCGTGTTTACAAGCGACTCGTTGTTATCGACACCGTCGAGCAGAAAGTTATTAGCCTGTGTTCGCTGGCCGTTTACCGAAAGTGCCGCACCGCCCGTGTTGCGAGCTCGATAGGTTTCGGCATTTCCGCCTACGCCCGTGGCAGTTCCATCCGGAATTCCTTGTGTGACGCCGGGTGACAAACGAGCCAACTCAAGCACATTTCGGCCGTTCAGGGGCAATTCTACCGCTTCGCGTCCCTGAATGACATCACCTAGAGCCGACGTGGTTGTGTTTACCTGCGGGATATCTGCGGTGACGGTCACAGTTTCTGAAACTGCTCCCGCCTGAAGGCTGAAATCGAGATTGGCATTTTGTGCTACCTCGAGGGTCACTTCCTGCTTGGTCGTCTTAAAACTATTTTGGCCGACCTCGATCTGATATTGTCCAGGCTGAAGGGATAGGATCGTGTAAGATCCGTCCTCACTGGAAACCACCTTTGAGACACGACCGGTCGCTGAAGTCACTGTAATGGTAGCCCCTGCTACCACAGCACCGTTAGTGTCGGTTATCGTACCCTGAATCCTTGCTGATTCGGTCTGCGCAAAGCTGATGCAGGCAAAGCACAGCGATACAAGAACGACAAGGATGTAATTTTGCATGCGTAATATTCTTGTTTTGTTCATATGACTATCCACCTCTTTCGAAAATACAGTTTGTATCTGGCATGTGTCCGAAAAGATCGGACGGTCAATCTAGCAACTATTTGAGAACATAAAAAGCAGTCGTTTTCAAAACTCTGATTATTGTTTGTTGTAAAAACAAACAAAGTATTAATATATTCGCAACACAAAGTCAAGAAAGATTCAATATATTTAGGAAATTAATTCGCCGCCGCGAATTTTCTGGCCAAAATAAGGCTTATTGAACCTAGTACTGTCGGATTGCTGCCAAGGGCCGAAGGAACGATCATCGTACCTGATAATTCGTGACGTATACTCCTTTGGGCCAGGTCATTGATCTGAGTACTTATTAGATCCCATACCCGTACGATGCTTCCGGATACAACGATCGTCTGCGGACTGAAACCGATGATCAGATTGGAGATGCCGATACCAAGGTAACCAGCGTTTTCTTTAATTACGGACACCGCCCTCTTTTCACCGTTTTGTGCGAGGCCAATAAAACTATCTATGTTGACCGCTCCGTTACCAGTCCCATTGTTAGAACTGTAGCGGTGTAGAATGGCTTTTTCAGACGCATGCGCTTCCCAGCAGTCACGGCGTCCGCAGGAACATGTTACCGGAGCATTCTCGCCAACAAACATATGGCCAAACTCGCCGGCCGCCCCTCCCTCACCACGGTAGATCTGCCCATCAACAATTATCCCGGTGCCGATGCCTTCTGCTATAAGGACGACGATAAAGTTCCGGGTTTTACGGATCTCTTCCGAACCTAGCCAGAGCTCCGCAAGCGCTACTGCGTTTGCGTCGTTGTCAATAACTACTGTCAAACCGGTGGCTTTAGTGATCTTTTGCCCGATATCCCAATCAGACCACTGAAAATAAGGAATATATAGTATCCGACCGGTGCTTTGATCGGCAATTCCCGGAATACTAATGCCGACCTCGAGATCACTTTCCTGATTGGCGTCAGCCAGTTGGGTTACCTTTGAAAGGATCTGTTCGTTCATAAATCCTATATCCGAAGAGGTAGGAAATACGAAACTCTCCATAATATGCCCGGTCAGGTCCGCAAGAACGATGGTTGTCTCGCGAGGTGTTACGTCAACACCAATGACTGCCGGTGTTCCTGTCCGTAACCGCAATAGAGTCGGCTTTCGGCCACCTGATGAGTCGCCTTTCCCTATCTCTTCGATCATGCCGTCTGCCTGAAGCTTTTCCACGATCGAGGAAACAGTAGATCTTTGAAGAGAGGTTTCCCTCGCTATTTCTGCCCTGGAAATAGGCGAGCGGGCACGAACGTAATTGAGAACGATCTGCTTGTTTATGTCCCGGATAGTATGGTGACGTGCGATTTGATTTTCTGAAGAGGATAGATAAATTTTCTTCATTTGGGTTAATAGCTCACACGGCGATTAATCGCTACAACTACACTTTTTATTGTCAGTTTGTTGTTAATTACAACAAACTGACAATAAAACCTTTTACAAAAATATTCAAGTGGAAATAGGAACCATATCCGACACACGATCTCCATAGAACTTAACTATTCATTGAATTCCCTTAAATAAAACATTGGTGAGCAACAAAACATAACTGGCACACGAAGCCCTACGTCAGTAACTCAACCCGCTGACATGGCCAAGGTAAGTGAACTATTGCTCAACGAAGCAAACTCGTCACTTTTTAAGGAATCTCTAAAATTACATGTAACAAAAACGAAAGGTAAAGGAAATTACCCATTTTAGGCTTTGATAACGCATCCTATACTCAAGGAAGCACTTATTACCTTTCCTAAAAGATGTGTGAAAAATAGAAGCTACAGAATATCAGTCCTTTGATATATGCCTCTTTGTTTAAGAAATTCTAATAACAACCTTAGGAAACTTTCTAGGAAAAACACGAAAGCCTGTCAGACGTTGACAGGCTAAAGTATTGATATAATTGGCTCCGCAGGTAAGACTCGAACTTACAACCCTTCGGTTAACAGCCGAATGCTCTGCCATTGAGCTACTGCGGAATGTGGCACGCCCGAGGGCGAACATAAAGATTAGGAATTTCCCCTGTCATTGTCAAGTTTATTTGCTGCCTTTCAGAACACAGGAAACTCGGTTAGAATTGAACGAAAATGGCAAAAGCGAAGATTAAAACCACTCAAAATGATGAAAGCGTCGAGGCATTTTTGAATTCGATCGAGGACGAAAAGCAACGTGCTGACAGTATTAAAATTGACGAAATGATGCAGCGCGTTACCGGCGAAAAACCGAAAATGTGGGGCCCTTCGATCATCGGGTATGGCCTGCGGCATATAGTATCCGACTTGGGCCGCGAGGTGGACTGGTTGATCATCGGGTTCTCGCCCCGCAAAGGCAAACTCTCGCTATATATCCGTCTCGGCGGTGACAACCGATATGACAAGTATTTCGCCCGGCTCGGCAAACACAAGACCGGAACAGGCTGCCTGTATATAAATAAGCTGTCAGATATTGACGAAGCCGTTCTGGAAGAACTTTTTTCAGCATCGTTCAGTCAGAACCGGGAAATCTGAAGTGGATTGTCGAACCATCTTTTTCGTTCTGCTTCTTGGCCTTGGCTCTGCGTGCGCCCGAAATTCGGTTGTTAATAACAACATCCTGACTAAACTTACGCCCTCGCCGACTCCAATACAGGAATTGGCAATTCCTTCAAATTGGAAAACCTTTCAAATCGGACCGTTCCAAGTTCTTGGTCCCGACAGTATGAAAAAGAAAAATGTAAAGGGTATTGATAGCGAAGTTTACAGATATGAAAACAAGGAGTTCTTTTTCGACATCGCAATAGGAGACTATGAGTGCGTTGACGGAAAGCTAAGCGAAACTTTTTCTGAACATGAAAACGGTTCGATCATGATAAATAACAAAGAGGTTAAATTCACTAAGTATGACATCAACAAACCAAGCGGTTATGCGGCGACGAATGCGGACGGCAGCAGATCTAAACCCGTCGAGAAACATTTAGTGCTTGAAGCTTGTATCCCGAAAAAAAATGCATTAGTTAGTATTGGCTACGCAGAGGAAAGTTCTACTCATTTGGCAATGGCAATGCTCCAGTCCATTAGGCAAAAAAAAGAATAACAAGAGTGAATCACGAAACCATAATAATTCTCGATTTCGGTTCGCAGTATACGCAGCTTATCGCTCGGCGTGTGCGTGAACAGGGTGTTTATTGCGAGATACATTCATTTCATTTTTCAGTTGATGAGATCATTGCAAAACAGCCAAAAGGCATGATCCTTTCCGGCGGACCGTCGAGCGTGACGGACGAAGATGCGCCGCGAGTCGCAGCGGATTTTTTCGATAAGATCAAAGTGCCTATTTTGGGTATTTGTTACGGAATGCAGCTTGTGGCATTAGATCTCGGCGGATCGAGCGAGCCTGCTGCACGTCGTGAATACGGCCATGCACAACTCAAAGTCTTAAGCGGCAAGACCGCTCTATTTAATAAACTCCCTTTCGAACTCGATGTCTGGATGAGCCACGGTGACCATGTAACTCGATTGCCAAATGGATTTTCGACAACCGCGACAACTGGTGATGTTGTGACTGCTATTGAAAATCCCGAACGCGGTATCTATTGCGTCCAGTTTCATCCAGAGGTCACGCACACGCTGCTTGGCAAAGAAATACTGAGGAATTTCATATTTGAAATTTGTAATTGCAAGGGCGATTGGACGCCGGCTCAATTTATAAAGGAAGAGATCGAAAGGATCCGCGAGACCGTAGGGCCGACCGGCAATGTTGTCTGCGGTTTGTCGGGCGGCGTCGATTCAACCGTTGCGGCGGTGCTTGTTCACGAGGCTATCGGTGAGAGGCAGACCTGTATTTTTGTTAATAACGGGTTGCTCCGCTCGGACGAGTTTGAATATACGCTAGAGGTTTACAAGGATAATTTGCACCTCAATGTAAACGGCGTTGATGCGTCATCTGAGTTTTACGCCGCGCTCGAAGGTGTCGTTGAACCGGAGCAAAAGCGCAAGATTATCGGCGGAAAATTCATCGACGTTTTTGATGCCGAAGCGAAAAAGATCGGTGACGTAAAATGGCTCGTCCAGGGCACTCTTTATCCTGACGTGATCGAATCAGTCTCAGTTCGCGGAGCATCCGTCACGATCAAAACTCATCACAACGTCGGCGGCCTGCCGGAGAAGATGAACCTCAAACTCATCGAACCGCTTCGAGAGCTATTCAAAGACGAAGTGCGGCTCATCGGCAAAGATCTCGGCATTCCCGACGAAATACTTCAACGTCATCCGTTTCCCGGCCCCGGCCTCGGCGTTCGTATCCTTGGCGACATCACACCGGAAAAGGTTGAGCTGCTTCAAAAAGCCGACCTGATACTCCGCGAAGAGCTAAAGAATTTCGACATTTACAATGATGTCTGGCAGGCCTTTGCAGTGCTGCTACCGATACAATCCGTCGGCGTTATGGGGGATTTCCGCACCTACGAAAAAACTGTCGCATTGCGCGCCGTGACCTCGACCGACGGCATGACCGCCGACTGGGCACGTTTGCCGCACGATTTTCTCGCACGCGTTTCATCGCGGATAACATCCGAAGTTCGCGGCGTCAATCGCGTCGTTTACGACATCTCCTCAAAACCGCCTAGCACCATCGAGTGGGAATAGGCATTCAGATATGACTGACACAGATAAAATTGTTGAGTTTCGCAGCGTCGGTTATGCAATCGGCGACACCAAAATACTCGACGATCTTAATGTGACGATTTCGAAGGGTGACATTCTCATCCTGCTTGGCGAATCGGGCTGCGGCAAAACGACCACGCTGAAACTCGTCAATCGGCTTATAGAACAGACATCTGGCGAGGTCTGTGTCGATGGAAGATCGACAACAGATTGGGATGAGATCGCGCTTCGAAGGCATATCGGTTATGTGCTACAGGACGGCGGATTGTTCCCACATTTTACCGTGGCCGCAAATGTCGCTCTTGTTCTGCGGCTTGAAAATTGGGATGAAGGCCGCAAGCAAAAACGCACTACTGAAATGCTCGATCTCGTCGGCCTCGATCCCGCTAAGTTTACCACGCGATACCCGCACGAACTTTCCGGCGGCCAGCGCCAACGCGTCGGCGTCGCCCGCGCATTGGCATCCGATCCCGATCTGCTCCTACTCGACGAACCTTTCGGCGCTCTCGACGCTATTACACGAACAAATCTGCAAAAGGAATTCGCACGGCTTGTTCGCGACCTCGGCAAAACGGCCGTCTTCGTCACGCACGACCTGCACGAAGCAATGCTACTAGGAACGCGCATCGCGCTGATGGATAAAGGAAGTATTGTATTAATAGAGACGCCGCAACATTTTGAAAGATCGGAATTGACACTTGCAAGGGCTTTTCTTGAGACGGTGAAGTTGTGATTTTTTTGGAATTTCTAAAACAAAACTGGCCCGAATTGCTCACCTTGACCCGCGAGCATATTTTCCTTGTGCTCGTTTCGACCTGCGCGGCGGTTTTGATCGGTGTTCCGCTCGGGATTTTGCTTACACGGATCAGATCGCTCCAGACACCAATTCTTGGCTTTGCCAATATTATGCAGACCGTGCCAAGTCTTGCTCTGTTCGGGTTGCTGATCCCGATCCCGTTCATTGGCGGCATTGGCGCACGCACTGCGGTAATTGCTCTCGCTCTGTATGCTCTGCTTCCAGTAATTCGCAACACCGTAACAGGAATCTTGGGGATCGATCCGAAGATACGCGAGGCCGCAGTCGCAATGGGCATGACCGATTGGCAGCGGTTGAAGATGGTCGAGCTGCCGCTTGCAATGCCAGTGATGCTAACTGGAATCCGCGTCGCGGTAGTCATTTCGGTTGGTGTCGCTACTGTTGCAGCTGCGGTCGGTGCTGGCGGTTTGGGAACGTATATCTTTCGTGGCCTACGGCAGAATGACAATAATTTGCTGGTTGCAGGTGCATTGGCGTCGGCAATACTGGCTCTGCTATGTGATTTTGCATTGGGGCAATTTGAAAGGGCTTACGCGATCGGCGAAAGATCATCGGCTAGAAGAAAATTCTTAGGTTTTGGTGTTGTTATTTTATTGCTTGCAATTATCGCGATAGGATCAATTTCAAATTTCAGATCTGAGATCTCAAATTCGGAGCTAGCGAACGACAATAAAAAGATCGTTGTCGGTTCAAAGGATTTTACCGAATCGGTAATATTGGCCGAGATCCTTGCTCAAATGCTTGAGAAAAAAGGCATTGCGGTGACGCGGCAATTCGAGCTTGGCGGAAATCTTGCTCACGACAGTCTTTTGTCAAAGCAGATCGACGTCTATCCCGAATACACGGGCACGGCATACACAGCGATCCTAAAACATCAGCCGATCACCGATCCGCAGGCCGTTTACGACCAGACTAAAGCCGAATATGCCGACAAATTCAAACTGATGTTAAGCCCGCCGCTAGGCTTTTCAAATGATTTCGCGATCCTTGTGCGCGGCGATGTGGCAAGAAAGAACAATCTCAAAACCATTTCTGACACCGTTTCCATGGCAAAAGACTGGCAGGCAGGCTTTGGACAGGATTTTATGTCGCGAGCCGATGGTTATGCCGGATTTGCGAAAGCCTACGGCTTCAATTTTGCCAAACAACCGCGTGAAATGGACCTCTCACTCACCTATCGTGCCCTACAGTCAGGCGAACTCGACATCATCGCAGGCAATTCGACTGACGGGCTTATTTCGGCTCTCGATCTTTACCAATTAGCTGACGATAAACACTATTTTCCGCCGTATCAGGCTGTTTTCATTGCACGACAGGATGTGACAGAAACCCTGAGCAACGCCTTTGAAACATTGAAAAACGCTATCTCGACCGACGAAATGCGGCGGCTGAATTACGAGGTTGACGGCAATAAACGAACGCCAAAAGAGGTCGCGGCCGAGTGGCTTCGAAAAATAAAGCTTGCTAATTAATCAGAAACCTGTAATATAAGAATTTGATAATTCCGTATCTCATTCATCGACGGTAAACTCGCCTATATGTTTAGGTGTAATAGATAGTTCGAGAAACGGTTCGTTAATAACTGTTAGAAGCGGTTCCTTAGAAATAGGGCAACCTCTCGAACGTAGGTTCCTTCCTTGCTACCGTTACACTGAAGATCACTCCGCGTTAGTACTTCTTATTACATCCCGAAGAAATGTTCGGCAGTCGTGCTGTGTGTACTCAATGTATTCACGGTGACGGCTTTAGGTGAACTATAGGTTTGCCTGGATACCGCAGGATGTGTCTTCAGTAGATAGAGAATTTTAATTACAAATGACTTTTAAAGATTTAGGCTTACTGCCGTTTTATACGGACAAATGCGCCTCATTGGGTTACACAGAGCCTACACCCATTCAAAAACAGGCAATTCCGGTCCTTCTGCAGGGCGGAGACATCATCGCTTGTGCCGAGACCGGCACGGGCAAAACGGCCGCTTTTCTGCTGCCGATACTTCA
>JANMDA010000222.1:0-3789 GCA_031376085.1 Chloracidobacterium sp. | reverse complement strand
AAAAGGGCTCATCAGATTTCCCGAACGCAAGCCCGCTTCGACATGGCCGACTGGTATTCGACGATTAAATCCAGCCAATGCCCCTGCCAATGTAGTCGTTGTATCGCCTTGAACAAGAATGAGATCTGGCCGCTCGATATCGAGAATTTTGTCGAGTTTTGCGGTTACACGAGAGCATACCTCATTCGGCGATTGGTTCCGCCGCATGACAGCAAGGTCGTGATCGACCTCGATAGCCAGCGAAGCAAGAAACGGTTTGAGTAATTGTTTATGCTGACTGGAAGACACAACGATCGTCTTAAACGACCGTTTTTTCAATTCGTGGATAACAGGAGCGAGTTTTATGGCTTCAGGGCGCGTTCCGAACAAAACGAGAACCTTCCTTGACTGACCGGCTGTCCGATGCATTTTTGTGATTGTGCTATTAGAGACGCTGTCGAACATAGACACTCTCGCCCGAAAAGTCGGACTTTCACCGTGTATATATGCTCAAAGCCGGCATGGTTCCGTTTTTGAACTTAGTCAGTTTGTTTAGATTTGAGGCAGACGTTGATTGGGGTAATTTACGATTAGAGGAAAATGAGTTTGCTTAAGGTAATTTCTTTTCGCGACGTTTTTCGATCTGGGCCAGAATTCCAATGAATGCCAGGGCATTTAACATCATGCCGCCTAATCCGAGAAGTTTGTAAATAAAATCATCATTAGGGCCATACCTGATCGTAAAAAAGAAGATTGCCGGAAAGCCTCCGAGCAACCCAAAGGGCAGCGTCGGAATAACCAAATGTAACGGTTCAGTGGCAGCAATTGCTAAGAAAAAGAAAGGACCAAGACTCAGGATAATCCGCCATTTTCTTGAAAACTGAAGCCAGTGTTTAACGAGATAGATGATTCCACGAATAACGTAATAGTTTGAGATAAAAAAGCCGCCCAAAAATATACTAATTACAATGAGATTGGCAATCGGGTTTTGGAAGCCAAATTCGTTGAATGCGAGCAATTTCATGTTTGATAGAAATAGTGAAAAATGGTGTAAGAGGGAGCCGTAGGCAGTTTGGCACCTATATTATTATATCGCAGGTTGTTGAGTGTTGAAGGACTTTTTTCGTTATGAAAAAAGCGGCTCAAGGCCTCTTTTTATCAAGAGATTTCATTTTTCCGGCGGGCCGGTGCATCCCGGGCCCATGAGCGCGGGTTCCTTTGTACTGATGATCGGATAATTGGCGGCTTCCGCGTTCTTGGCTATCCACTCAGCATATTCCTCAGGATAGGACATATCCGAATAGATTGCTTCGACCGGGCATTCCGGCAGGCAGGCGTCGCAGTCGATGCAGGCGTCGGGATTGATAAGGAGCCGGTCGGGCGTTTCGTGAAAGGCCTCGACGGGACAGACGGCTGCGCAGTCGGTATATTTACAGTCGATACAGGGCGTGGTGACGATATAGGTCATTAACTTCGAACTTCTCCCTCGCGTTTTGGGCGTAGAGCCAAAGTAAAACCGTAATATCCTGAGACAAACTTGTCAAATCCGGCTAGACAAGTGGTAGAATGCCTACATTAATGGAAGCAAATTTAGATTGAATCTTTAAGGAAACCAGATGAAAAACCCCAAACCGGCTAAAGCCGAACGTGATTTATCACTCGATTTTTTGCGTGTAACCGAAGCTGCGGCTATCGAATCAGCCAAAACAATGGGCCAGGGCGACCGCAAATATTCTGACCACGTCGCCGTCGAAGCGATGCGCGAGGTAATGGACACCGTGCCGATGCGAGGCCGCATCGTGATCGGGGAAGGCGAACGCGACGAGGCTCCAATGCTCTATATCGGCGAAGAGCTGGGCGGCGGCATTTTTTCGGAAGATGCGCGGACGGAATTCCCCGAAGTCGATATCGCCGTTGACCCGCTCGAAGGCACAAACCTTTGTGCTCTCGGTGCAAACAATGCAATTGCCGTTCTTGCGGCTGCTGAACGCGGCGGCTTGCTTTACGCGCCGGATATTTACATGGACAAGATCGTCGTCGGCCCATCGTGTCGCGGTGCGGTCGATATTGATGCTCCGGTCGAGGAAAATTTGAAGAACATCGCCCGACGCCTCGGACGCGATGTCGAGGACCTGACTGTCATTTGTCTTGAAAGGGCGCGGCATAAACAGTTGGTTGACGAGGTCCGTGCTGCCGGCGCCAGAATCAGATTGATCTCTGATGGTGATCTTTCAGCCGGAATTTCGGCTGCGGTCGCGGGAACAAACATTCACGCTCTGATGGGCATCGGCGGAGCACCCGAAGGCGTCATCACTGCCGCCGCGATGAAATGCCTTAACGGCGAGATCCTTGCAAAACTTGTTTGGGATCCGGATCGTTTAGGTGTCGATAAATCAAAAGTTCCTGAGGAGAAAGTTGTCATGGCACGCCTCGCCGAAATGGGAATTACTGACCCAAACAAGATCTACGACACGAACGATCTAGCACCGGGCAAGAAGATCATTTTCGCCGCTACCGGCGTGACAGACGGAGCACTGCTTCGCGGCGTACGGTTCTTTGGCGCAGGCAAACGAACGCACTCAGTCGTCATGACAACCGACTCGAAGAGCATCCGTTTTGTCGATACCGTCCACGTCGAAGGCGGCCCTGACGCAATAATAAGATTTTAGTGAAATATTTAACGCAAAGTCGCAAAGAAGCAAAGTCGCAAAGGAAAACAAAAGAAAAAACTTTGCGTCTTTGCACCTTTGCGACTTTGCGTTGAAAAATTCCTGTCGTCGAATTTATGTCAGAAGCGAAACCATACGTTTTAGATTTCAGTCAGGTTGGTGCCGGTGATGTCGCGCTTGTTGGCGGCAAATGTGCCAGCCTTGGCGAACTCTTTCAAGAATTGACTGGTCAAGGTGTTCGCTCTGTTGATGGATTTTCGACAACCAGCCATGCGTATGAGGTGCTTCTCGAAACGGACGGTGTCAGAAAAAAACTCAAAACTCTGCTGAAAGGCCTCGACGTTAATGATCTCGACGAACTCGCCCGCGTCGGCAGCGAAGCACGCCGCTTGATCCGCGAAACGCCGTTTCCAAAAGAAGTTGAGACTGCGATATTTGCCGCCTACGAGGCTTTGGGCAAACGCATCGGGAAAAAGATATTTGAGGTGGCGGTAAGATCGTCTGCGACTGCCGAGGATCTGCCCGACGCATCGTTTGCCGGCCAGCAGGACACGATCCTTAACGTCAAGGGCGAGACGCAGCTTATCGAAGCGTGTCATGACTGCTATGCGTCGCTGTGGACGGATCGTGCGATCTCGTACCGCACGGCGAAAGGCTTTGATCATTTCGATGTAGCATTATCGATTGGCATCCAGCCGATGGTGCGGTCGGATATCGCCAGCTCCGGCGTGATGTTTACGCTCGATACAGAAAGCGGTTTTCGCGAAGCGGTCGTTATTAACGGCGCCTGGGGACTTGGCGAGGCGGTTGTGCAGGGAATGGCGACACCGGACGAATGGATCGTTTATAAGCCGACCTTGAAGCTTGGATTTCGTCCGATCATTACGCGAAAGCTCGGCGTAAAAGAAGTAAAAATGGTTTTCGCGGACGACAGCAGCGGAACGCAGGTGCGCGATGTCGTCGAGACACAGCGCAATCGTTTTTGCCTCGCGGGTTTTGAGGTTTTGCAGCTTGCGACCTGGGCCGTGCCTGTAAAATAAACAGTTCGCCGGTGATGCCGTCTTTGGCCCATTCGATATCCATCGGCTGATGCTTTCCGGCGAGTTTCGAGTAATGGTCCTCGATAGCGCACGCCCAGGTC
>JANMDA010000160.1:0-2875 GCA_031376085.1 Chloracidobacterium sp. | reverse complement strand
TTACGCTTAAGTCCGGTGCTTTGCCGGCTGAGATCGAATATCAGGAAGAGCGAACCGTCGGCCCGAGCCTCGGTGCAGATTCGATCAGAGCGGGTGTTACTGCCTCGATCGGTGGGCTGGTTTTTGTCATTTTGTTCATGTTGGTTTATTACAAAGGTTCAGGCATCAATGCCGTGGTCGCTTTAATGCTCAACATGATCCTGACGGTCGCAGCGTTAATAATGTTTGGCTCTACGCTGACGCTTCCCGGCATTGCGGGATTGATCCTCGGCATCGGTATGGCGGTGGATTCGAACGTGCTCATATTTGAGAGGATACGCGAGGAACTGCGGCTTGGCGATACGGTTTCTGAGGCCATCAGTAAAGGATTTGACCGTGCGTTTGTTACCATCATTGATACACATATAACGACGATCATTTCGTCCGTTATTCTTTATATTACGGGTTCGGGGCCGATCAAAGGCTTTGCCGTAACACTAATACTCGGGCTGCTGATCAATCTCTTCACGGCCGTTTTCGTCTCGCGGACAATATTTAATTGGGAGCTGAGCCTCAGGCCCGATATGCAGAAACTCAGTATCTGAGGAGTCTGAAGTCGGAAGTCTGGCGTCGTGAGAAAAGATGATTTTCCCGGCTTTTGACTCAAGACTCTCAGCTCAAGACTAAGAAAAAGATGTTTAATTTGTTTAAGAACATTCATATTGACTGGCTTGGAAAGCGCAAGATATTTATTGCATTTTCCATATGCGTCATGGTTATGGGGCTGATTTCGACGATCGGGCGCCAATACACTGAAGGAGGCACCAACGCGTTTAATCTGGGCGTTGATTTTAACGGCGGCACCGTTGTTGTTGCAAAATTCAAAGGTGAAAGGCCCAGCGATGACGATATTAGGAACGCTCTGCATGACAAGGGCGTTGGCGATCCTGTGATTCAGGCTTCGACTGATAAGCCGGACGAGGTGTTGATCAAAATACCACTGGTTGAAAATACGACTTCTGGATCGGAAGGCGCACAAGACTTGAAAGCACAGGTTCAGGCGGGACGCACCACCGTTAAATCGGCTCTCGATACCTTTGGCAAAGAAGCCGAGGGTGAGACAACGCTCGGTTCATCGGAAGATTCGGTCTATAAAATCATCGGGACCGATTCGGTAGGAGCAGTTGCCGGGGCAAAGCTTCGAAATCAGGCTGTTACCGCGACTTTGTTCGGCCTGATCGGAATTTTGCTTTTTATCGCATTCCGATATGACTGGACATATGCCGCCGGTGCGGTGATTGCTGTGTTTCACGATGTCCTGATGGTTTTGGCGTTCTTTTCCCTTTTTCAATGGGAGATCAACCTGACCGTTATCGCGGCGATTTTGACGATCGTCGGATTTTCGGTCAACGATTCCATTGTTATTTTCGACCGCGTTCGGGAAAATCTAATCCTAAATCGGACGGATTCGCTGTTTACGATCACAAATAATTCTATTAACCAGACATTGTCCAGAACGATCATAACTGCGGGACTTGTTTTGCTTTCGGTTCTTGCGTTGGTGCTGTTCGGCGGCGAGGTTTTGAAAAGCTTCTCGCTGGCGTTGCTGGTTGGCATAACCTTGGGAACCTATTCAACCATAGCTATCGCAAGCCCTATCGCCATTTGGTGGCAGAATAAGATCGGTGCAGCCGAAGTAAAAGACGTTCTAGCTCCGCAGCAAGCGGGAGAAAAGCTTGCGTCCTCGTCGCGCCGCACTGTAACCCGACGTCCGGTGACAAGATAGTTGTTTTCAGGCGGAGAAATGCGAAAAAAAAGAGTTTATTCTTGACTTTCGCATCTGTAACTTTTAGACTTCATTTCGTTGCTGGTCAATTTACTGTTTTTGCTTATGCCTTTCCGTTTCGTAATCTGAATCGGACAAGGAGTTGGTGACACGCATTGATATTAGCTTATGAAGTTGATGTTTTGTGTGGAGTGAGTGTAAGCAAAAGAAGATGAGATAATGCGTTAAACTTTAAGTAGCATCGCTTAAGTTATTGTGATTACAACTTGAAGTTGCCGCAGCTCATCATACGCATTGTAAGGATTCGTAACCCTTGACCTGAAATGGCACCGGAAAAAGGGAGGAAATAAAATGCTTGATCAATTAGTTGAATCGAAAAGCAATTCTGCGGAAAATAAAAGACGAACCGGGTTTTTGGCTGTAGTTTTAATCGCCACCGTTTTGCTTTTGACAGGCAGCTTGCTGAGCAGTCTTTTTGCCAAGAGTTTTGACATGGGCGATGACAGCTTGGCGTTGGAAACTCTCGTTGCACCAGTGCCGGTCGCGGATGAAGAGCCGCCACCTAAGCCTGAAAAACAGCCTGATAAAGAGATATCGGCTGATACCCGCAAGGAATTAATCGCTAGTATTGACATGTCACCCAAGGAGCCACCTCCGATCAGCACTGCCAAGATGACCAAGGCGACAATCCGTCCTGAGTTCAATGTGAAACTTGGGGACTCGGACTCGAATGCGACGGTCAAGGCCGATACTGGAAGAGGTGCTGTGGTCGACAGTGGTGGCCCGACTGGATTATCGGGCGGCACGACCGAAAAAACTACCAATGATGAAGAGCCGCCTCCGCCGCCAAAAAAAGCTCCGCCTAAGACAGTTTCGGGCGGCGTTCTGAACGGTAAGGCGACAAGTCTGCCAAAGCCGGCTTATCCTGCGGCGGCAAAAGCGATTCGTGCTGGCGGCCCGGTTAGCGTGCAGGTTTTGATCGATGAGAGCGGACGTGTTGTCTCCGCCAGTGCTGTGAGCGGCCATCCGTTATTGCGGGCAGCTGCGGTTTCGGCTGCACAAGGTGCACGATTCAGCCCGACGCTTTTGACAGGCCAGCCAGTTAAGGTT
>JANMDA010000115.1:0-2654 GCA_031376085.1 Chloracidobacterium sp. | reverse complement strand
AGAGGTTTTCGCGTCGGCCCGGACAATATTCCGCGATTGCATGTTGAGTTTATTGACCGCTTTTTCCCGCTCGAGGGAATTGAATCCACTCTCTAACCTCAAAAATTTACCCAAACTACATTTTTATGAGTGTCAACAACTTTATCCAAACCGAACCGGAACATCGAACGATCGATCGGTCGCAGTCCGAATTGCAAACGATAGTTCAGGTGAAGGAAAGCCAGCACGAAAGCTGGAAGGAAGTTACCAAGGTACTGACCGTTTCAAAAAACGGTGCCGGCTTTAGCCTGACCCGTCCGTGCATGATCGGAAGGCTCTTAACTCTCGTCATGCCTCTCGATCCCGAGCTGCGTGCATACGACAAAAAGAAAGAACTCTATCCGGTGATGGCGCTAGTCCAGTATTGCAATCCCACAACCGTCAATGGCCAAACGCTCTATCATATCGGCGTCGGGTTTGTGGGGAAGAAGATACCGGAAAGTTTCAAAGCCGATCCGACGCAGAGCTATCGCATCAGCGGGATGAAACAGGACGGTTTATGGTCGATCAGCGAGGCCGAATCGCAATTTAAAAATCGCAAGCAGCCGAGATATTGGATATCTATGCCGGTCACAGTCTCTCTTCTGCGCAAATCTGACAATCTTGGAGCGAGGGAAGAAACATTTACAAAAAATATCAGTGCGAGCGGCATCTCGGCTGTCTGTTCACTTGAAACAGATGTTGGTGACAAGGTAAAGATCGCTTGCAAGGAACTTAATTTCTACTCGCTGGCAATTGTCAGAAACCGAAAGGAATCAAACGAAGAAGTTCCAACCCTGCACATGGAATTTGTGGACAATGAGTTTCCAATAGACTTGGTTGTAGCTTCAAGGGTTGCCGAGCTCGCCGTGGCGTAAACCGCAATCTCGTCAGAGTACTAATCCGACTATTCACCGCTCAACTGCGTGTTTGCAGGGTGACGAAGAATCTGGTTTCGCATTATTTTCTGTTGAATACGCCGCCGTTGCTCAGGTGTGAGTTTGGTGGGATCAAAGTTGTTCGGAAACGGATCGTAGCCACTTTCGGGCGGTGACGGAATGTCAGGCATTTCTTTTGGCCTCACAGTCACTGTGGTGACCTTGCCGTTTTTATCTCTTTGCGTAATGGTGACCTGATCCGGGTCGTTGGGATCGCCTGTAATATTAACAGTTTGATCTTCGCCCGATTTTGACTTGTCACCGGATTTTCCACCCTTCGAAGTCTCAACTTGTTTTTCCGCTATTCGCGGGCCCTCGGTTGTCGGGGGCGAAATGGAGTTTGCGTTCGCCGCAGTTTCTGTCGCCATCTGGCCCGATCCAGCGTTTGCAGGTTGAGCTGCATTCACATTTGCCAAAGAGCTTGGCTGAGATGTCTTTTCAGCATCTTGTCCGACACCAAAAATCGAGGGTTTCGTTACATAGATCCCGCCTGCGACGACACCGCCGATAAGGAGCAAAACCAAAGCAGAAACGGCGACTGCTAAACCTCTTCGTTTGGATGATGAAGTAACTACTTTACCAGTTGAAGATCGACGTGGAACGACTGAGGTTTCCTCAGAAATATGAGAAGGGCCAAGATCGGTCTTGACATCGGTATTTAGTAGAGCGGCGGCCCGCGTTTTATCCGACATAAGTTGCGTCGGCTGAGAGTAAACACTCGTCTCGCCGACGGCGTTAGAAAAAGTAGACGCAGTAGCCAGATGAGCGTATTTTTCGCTTTCGCGAAACATTTGCCTCATCGCGGCAGCGGACGCCGGGCGTTCGTCTGCGTTGAGGTCGAGAGCATTTTGAAGGACACCTGCAACTCCGGCAGGAATATTTGGATCGACGATATTCGCAGGAATTAGCGGATCGGGCTTTTGGCTGAGGACGCTCATAGCACGCGTCAAAGCGTCTTCGGGAGCGGTGTTTGTCAGCAAATGATAGAGCGTCGCCGCAAGCGAATAAAGATCGCTTCGCGGATCGGTTCCGGTGCCTTGTATCTGTTCGAGCGAAGCGTAATTTCGCGAATATCCGAAAATGCTCTTTGCGGCAGTATTCTGGTTCGCATCGGTCGGATTGCCCTTGGCGAGGCCGAAATCGAGCAGGATTATCTGGCCGCCCGCCGTGATCTTTAGATTCTGCGGCTTAATATCGCGATGAATAACGGGCATTGCCTGATTATGCAGATAATCAAGAGCATCGAGCAGTTGGTCGGCCCATTTCAAAACCTGTTCAAGGTCAAAAGATTTCCCCATGCCGTCGAGCATGCAGCACAGATCTTCGCCCTGGATATATTCCATGACGAGAAACTGGCCTTCGCTTTCAAGAAAATGGTCGCTGACTCGCGGCAGAGCGGAATGTTTGAGGCTGTTTAGCAGACGGGCTTCTCGCTCGATGGCCTTGCGAAAGTTGTCGTCCATGCACAAGGTCTCTTTGATAGCGACCGTGCTGCCAAAACGCTCGTCTGTCGCAACATAAACCGCACCCATACCGCCCTGACCGATCTGCTTGTCGATCCGATAACGCTGCTGTAATGTAGTTCCGGCTTCGATCATCGTGACACTCTCCGCTAGCGGTTTTGCTTAATAATACTATAAACCTAGACCCAAAGTTCAATCATCATTACCAGAGATATCTTTAATCACTGTCCCACTG
>JANMDA010000100.1:0-3719 GCA_031376085.1 Chloracidobacterium sp. | reverse complement strand
TCGCTGCAACCGAGCAATATTTTGTATCTGACAACTCGACCGCGTCGGCGACGGCCTTTTCGGAAACGTTGCGGCCATGCACGATATGGTGGATGTGGAATTTGATAAAGGCTCGCGGATGATCCTCTTTTCTCTCGCCTGATATCTCGACATTATAGTCGGTCACATCCTGTCGTTTTTTCTGTAGGATCGAGATCACATCGGCGGCGGTGCAGCCCGCGACGGATACCAAAAGCATTTCAACAGGCGTGGGTGCGGCATGCCTATCTCCTTTTGTATCAATAGCTTGGGCATGACCGCTTGGGCCGGTGCCGATAAAGAATTCATCGCCCGCGTACATTACCGTGGCTTTATGTGTGATTACTGCCATAGAGTTATTAGTGCTTTACAGTCGCGATTTTAGCACACCAGCCTCCAGTTGCGCTGTTTCAAAAACAACCATTGGCACAAAAAATGCTTCAAATTCAGCGGGCGAGAATGCGCCTTATTTGGACGGACAAAAGGTGAGGAAATTATGAACAAGATCAGAAATACTTTTTCGCTTTCGTTAGTGGTTGTTTCGATGCTGCTTGGCGTCGCGGGTTTGGCAAACGCTCAGAGACGGAATGATCGCGATATTCGTGATTCGCTTCGCAGTCTGAATTCGAAACTCGACGATTTTGAGCAAAATGCACGGTATCAGATGCAAAGTTCTTCGTCGAACAACGGACAGATCGCAGACCTCGCGGACGCGATTCGCCCTTTGCGCGACAGTATTCAGCAATTTCAGGACAACTTCGACCGGCGACGCGAAAATCGCGACGACGTGAACCAGATCGTCGATGCCGCTCGCCGCGTGAATGATTTCCTGAATTCAAATCCGCAAAACCGCCGCGTCGAAGACGATTGGACCGCTGTTCGTGGGCAGATCGAACGCCTTGGCGCAAATTATGGCGTTACGCCTAACTGGAACGCTACCTATGAGTCCGTACCGATCAGAGATAATCATCAGCCCAACCAGACGAACACCCTGAGCGTCGGACTTTCCGGCACATACGATCTTGACGCTGCTCGCAGCGAGAATATCGACGACATCGTCGCCGACACAAGCCTCGGTACCGAACAACGCGAAGATTTGAAAGGCAAGCTCGTGGCTCCGGGACAGATCGCAATCGATATTCGCGGCAATCAGGTAACGCTCGCTACTTCTAATGCCTCGCCGGTTAGCTTTACAGCCGATGGTCGCGACAAGACAGAAACTTCATCTTCAGGCAAATCGATCCGTGTTCGTGCAACGCTCAGCGGCCAAAATCTCATAGTTTCCAGCCTCGGCGGCGACACAGATTATTCGATCACTTTTACATCGCTTAGCAACGGCAAAGCGATGAAGGTCACGCGGCGCATCACGACCGATTATCTCAACCAGACCGTGATCGCCGGAAGCATTTATAACAAGACCGATTCGGTCGCGCAGCTTGGCATCAATTCTGGCGGAAACGTTCCAGATCCAACCGGCGGTTACTCCGATAATGATCAGTCAGGCACTATTTCAAACGGCGGTTCGCGCGGCCGCTATCCTGTGCCTGCCACTCCGCGTGCCGGCAACTACATCATTCCAAACGGCGTTGTGATCAGCGGCATTTTGGAAAACGAGATCAACACCAAAGTGTCTCAGAACAACGACCGTTTTCGCATGACCGTGCAGACGCCCGACGAATTTCGCGGAGCCACAATAGAAGGCTATATTACAAACGTAAACCGCTCAGGCAAGATCACTGGCCGCTCAAATGTTACGCTGAACTTTGAGAAAATAACCCTAAGAAACGGCCAGACATACGACTTTGCAGGTAACGTGCAATCGGTGGCCGACACAAGCGGAAAAAATATTCCGGTCGACAACGAAGGAACTATCAAAGGCGACAACCAGACCAAGCAAACTGCCAAACGCGGCGGCATTGGCGGCGGTATCGGCGCCGTTATCGGAGCGATCGCAGGCGGCGGTAAAGGCGCTGTGATCGGAGCCATAATCGGAGCTGGCGGCGGAGCCGGAACAGTTGCAGTCCAGGGCGAAAGCGATATTCAACTGCGTCAGGGAACGACTATCACAGTGCAATCTTCATCACCGCAAAACGTCGGACCGAGATAATTTTTTCACATTGAATCATATTTTGAAGGCGGGCAATTTATGCTCGCCTTTTTCTTTTGTTATGATTTCTTATCCGTTCTATCTGTGTGATCTGTGGCTAATTTATTCAAAACTCTTCCTGAGGAAATCGAACTTTACCGCGACCGCAAATGGCATCGTGAAGACTCGCTGAAAATCGATTCCGCTGAAGCCGTCGAAGCAATGGTCGAAGAACTCGGATTTTGCCTCGGCCTCACCGACGCTCGCAAAATGATGCCATCGGTTTATATAGCGGTATGCGGCCGGCGTGACGCACATATGCCGCGAAACGTCCAGAAGGACTATGAGGCAAGTCGCGCGTGGGTACTCAAAGATGAGGTCATTGCCCGCAGCAAGCTATATTACGCAAAACTCGTCAAGGGTAAATCGTGGTTTCTTGCACCGCGTATGATCCCTGTCTTTAACGCGATCTGGGGATGCACACGCAAAGGTGAATCAGGCATCTTGTCAAAGAACGCGCAGCTTGTGCTGAAAGTCCTCCGAAAAGAATGGGAAATGGCGACCGCCGACCTGCGCGAAGAGTGCGGTTTTAAGGATAAAAAAGACCTTACAAACTCTTTGGACGAACTACAGCGGAGAATGAAGGTCGTGCCGCAGGAGGTCGTTTACATTCCCAAATTCACATACATCTGGACGCTCGCCGAAACTCGCTTCCCTTCCGAGTTAAAGATAAAAATGAAACGCGAAGATGCTGTTCGCGAGCTTGCCCGCACTTATCTTCAAATGAGCGGCATGACATTGCTCGGTGAACTCTCAGGCAAATTTGGCTTTCAGCGTTGGGAATCCGGAAAAGCAAATCACGAACTCGTTGACGAAGGATACGCGACACGACTGGCTACCGGCGTTTATAAATTGTCAAACATCTAGGCTGCCCGCGTCCCAGAGATCTTTGCCACAAAAGGCACAAAGAACACAAAAAGAATAAAGCCAGACGATGTGTTCAAATGTGCGTCCCTGAGAATTTTCAACGCAAAGTCGCAAAGGAATCTTGGAAAAGCGCGTCCCTGAGAATTTGTCGAAAGACACGCTCGTTACACTCGCGTTTCTGCCCGTATATCATGCGTCCCTGAGAAAGCTTTGCGTTCTTTGCGTCTTTGCGTGAAATTTTTAACGCAGAGATCGCAGAGGTTGTAAACAAGCGCGTCCCTGAGCTTCTCTTTGTTTTGCGTCCCAAATAAATTTTCAAATACCTGTGTCGATCCGGCGATCTGTTGCATGGCAATTTTTTAACGCGGATTACGCGGATCGAGCGGATTTAGGCGGATTCATTAGACAAGAAATCAGAATTCATTAGTTATCCGCTCGATCCGCTGAATCCGCCCAATCCGCGTTAAAAAAAATCTGGATTCGTGCGAGACGGGAGCTTTCAGACATCCTCGGTGCGTCCCAGACTTGAAGGCACGCTCGTTTACACTCGCGTTTCCGCCCGTAGGATAATGCGTCCCTGGGAATCACGGAGAGCCGCGTCCCTGGTTTGGGGTGAGAGCAGATGTGGAATTGCGCGTATTCGAGCCTATGTCTAAAAGCCCCATCTGTTTCGCCCTTCGATATGCGG
>JANMDA010000070.1:0-4090 GCA_031376085.1 Chloracidobacterium sp. | reverse complement strand
GAAAAACTTCTCAGGGACGCAACAGTCAGAACGGCTGGATTTGGCGACGTGGCGGCTTTGCCGCTCTATTTGCGGAATGGTTGCGGGACTACCGCAACACTGGCACGTATTTTGTGCCAGAACCTCTGCTTTTCCGGCAGCCCTTCTAAAGGATTTCGCGGCTATGCCGCCGCACCCCGGACGGCGGCACAGCCGCGTTTGAGTGTGATGAGTGCCCGGCGAAGCACAGCTTCGCCGCAAATAGACGGGCAAAGCCCGAAGAGTCACGCGGTTCGCGACGGTGGTAAAACGTCTCCAAAACGCTGGAAATACTGCTTATTTTCCTTGGATTAGGGGAAATTTAAACGATTTTCGCCACGCCTGTCAAGCCGAGCGAACATCTCTTAACCGCGATGGTGGAAATTTCATTGAAACTTGATATATCATTACTTGCTCTAGCGAGTCTAGACACAGGAGGCAATGAGTGAAGCGTCTTTTGATATCAATTTGTGGCGGCGTAGTGCTTCCTCTTTTTCTATTGGCTCTTAATTTTCCTGCAACAGTTATTTTTGGGCCGGGGCCTCATTCGCTTCTAGTCTATTCAATAGGCTGGCCGTATTTAATTTGGGATCCTGTCTTCCCGCCACAACCATGCAATTCTTGTATAAACCTGAAGGCTATTATCGCGAGTGTAATAACAGACTTCGTTGCCTACGGCCTGCTAACCTACCTAATGCAAAGACCCATCGAATATCTTTGGCATAAATGGGGCTTACCGATGTATGAACGGCGGTCTATGGATTACACGAAGATCTTTTCGTCTGAATAATACCTTTAGAGACGCGTTTCTGCCCGCATAGTCATAATTACCAATCTTTCGAGTGGCTAGGTATCGCTATCGATTCTGACGCGGGGCGTTTTAGCCTTTGCGGGTGCGGATCGTGAGATTGGGTCGCGAGACCTTTAATTCTATTGCGTCAAAGCCAGTCTTTTGACTACATTTCGTTTGTCGCTATGTTCTTTGACGAGCTCGGCGTGTATGAAGGCTGGATGTGGACGGTGTCGTGCGACGGCAGCCAGTTTTTGCTTTCGTAGAGTGCAAGCTCGGCCTTTTCTTTTGTCAGTGGTTTAGCGAGCAGGTAGCCCTGGCCGTAATCGCAGCCGAGGTTTTGGAGCAGTGCGAGTTGAGATTCGGTCTCGATGCCTTCGGCGATGACTTTTTTCTTGAGGCTCTTTGCGAGTGAGATGATCGTTTGAAGTATCTCGGAATTTTCGCCGCTCTCGCCGACGCTGTAAACGAAAGAGCGGTCGATCTTAAGCGTATCGAACGGCAGCCTGTGCAAATAACTCAAACTGGAATAGCCAGTTCCGAAATCGTCGATGCTCAGCTGAACACCGAGCTTCTTCAAGCGGTTAAGAATGCTGATCGTGAGCTCGGCATTTTCCATGGCAGCACTTTCTGTGACTTCGAGCTTGAGCGATGATGGTGTGATCTTTGAGATCGCCAAGGCGTTTTCGACTTGGTCGATCAGATCGTCTTTACCAAGGTGTTTTCCGGAAATATTTACACTGACTATCAGATCTTGGTGTGCAGGACTGATCTTTTGCCATCTCGCTAACTGGTTCGTTGTTTCCTGCAAAATCCATACCGTGATCGGAATTATCAGGCCTGATTCCTCAGCGATCGGGATGAATTTATCCGGCGGGATATTGCCTAGTTCGCTGTGCTGCCAGCGCAAAAGTGCCTCGAAACCTAAAAGTCCTCCATCCTGCAGCGATACGAGCGGCTGATAGTGCATTGAAAGCTCGTTTCGGTCGATAGCATTTCTGAGGTCGTTCTCAAGCCGGATATGTTCCAGAAAACGGACGCGAAGCTCTTTTGTAAAAACCGCAACGCCGCTCTGCTTTTCTTTTGCGTAATGCATTGCGATGTCGGCGTCGCGAAGGATCTCTTCAGGAGTGTTGTATTCGGTATCGCACGGAGCAATGCCAACATTGACCCTTACCGAAATACTATTGCCGCTGAGCGAAAAGGGTTGCGAAATACTGTCGAAAATACGTCGGGCAACCTTCTGGGCTTTGCCGGCGGTTGCAATATTCTTGAGAATGATCGCGAATTCGTCTCCTCCGATCCGGGCGACCAAATCGTCCGAATTGAGCATGCGAACAAATCTTTTAGCGGCGACCATCAGCACTTTGTCACCAAGTGTGTGGCCGAGGCTGTCGTTGATATTCTTAAATTTTTGAATATCGAGGAACAGGATCTGAAAAGAGGCAGACGGATCGTTTTTATACCGGTCGATCAGCTTACGCAGCATGTCACCAAAATGTTTGCGGTTCGGAAGACCGGTCAGTGAATCGTAAAGAGCTGCATGCTGTAGGTCCTTTTCACTTTTTCGCAGGGCCTCGTTAGCTTTCTCTTCTTTTTCAAGCAAACCGACGAGTTGGGAAGCGTGTTTTTCGGCCTCGCGGCGGCGTTCGCGTTCGGTTTCGGCCTTTTCACGTTCGGCTGTTTCTGCCTGGCTGATCGCGACGTTTATTTCGTCGATCGATTGCCTGTAGCTGAAATATGTGATCCCTAAAGCGAAAAATGCGATTCCGCCCGTTACCAGATCACCATAATTTATCAGGTTATAAACAAGCCCGGCCAATGCGGCTCCGACAATCTGCGTCATTGAACTCGAAAAACAGTCTTTTCGCCATGTCGCAAAGAGATTCGATCCATCTTTGAGCGCCTGAAATATTGATGCGAAGAATGAAGAGACAGCAAATTGGGTAAGTGCGAGAAAACCAACCATCGAGATCAGATGTTGCGTAACGCCGGGATTGATTTCGATATAACCTAACTGCGTTACTAGCTGCCAGACCGCAAACGTGATTCCCGTCGAAATTGCATTGATCGAAACATTCGCCGGGATCATCATTCGACCGAATGGAAACCCTTTCGATTTGAGATACAAGCAGTTTGCCAGTGATTCGAGAGCTGCGACGACAATAGCCGCCGGGCCGCCGTAAAAGAGAAATGTAAAAAATACGAGAGCGTCCGAAAAACTGATCGCAAATTTCGACCGCGGAAGCGTTAGTGTCATTCGCGGAGCGACGAGTATCGAGAATGCCAATACACAAACGAATCCCCATGTTAATGTTGTCATTGCAACATTCGCAAACGCTATCGCAAAACAGACTATGCCCGCAAGGATAACGATTCCTTTACTAATATTGGATAAGTATTTTGCAACCATGAGGGAAAGATTAACGAGGAGTAAAAGAGGAAGAGTTGGTGCTTGATCCAACTCAATATGAAAAGTTTAACACGTTTTAGCGTTGTAGGACAATAAATATATAGACGCCTAGCGGAACAATTAATTAAGACCATCGATCATCACTGCGTTATGTAACCATTCGCCGCGCGTAAAGATGTAGGAATTGCTGTCGGGGGCAAGTGAATAGTATTCAACTTCCTTGTTGCCCAGGTCGGCAACAAAGCGGGGTTGGGCGTCGTCGAGCGATTGTTCCCACAAAGTATTACCTTGTTCGCTCCATGTCACATAACTTAATGTGCGATTATCGCTCGACCAGGCGATCCTGACCGGAAGCGATTGCTCCTCGGCGAAATCTAAAGTCCTCACGATATTTTTATCGGCAACCCGCATTACGGCCATGCCAGGCTTTATCACTTTGTTACTTGTAAAAAAGGCAACAAAACTGCCGTCAGGTGAAACAGCCGGATGATAGATCTTGTGATCCGACACCTGCATTTCTTCGCCGGTCTCGGCGGAGACTTTCCACAGTGTATGCCGCCTGTTCGCCTCGTAAAAAATCCACTGTCCGTCCGGCGAAACAAATATCGGCAAACCGCCTTCCATTTTTGTCACGGCTGATTGATTACTTCCATCCGAATTCATCCGCCAAACTTGGACCTCGCCGGTACGCGTCGATGTAAAATAAATTACTCGGCCGTCGGGCGAAGTGCATGGAGAAAAATCCTTGTGTGAGCTATTGGTTAATTGTCGTTGTTCGCCTCCGTCGCGGTTGATGGCCCAGATGTTGCCTTCCTGAGTGTAGTCAGTCAATTTTTGTGCAGAAAAAGTAATTTTTGCACAGTGTTAAT
>JANMDA010000043.1:0-8885 GCA_031376085.1 Chloracidobacterium sp. | reverse complement strand
GTCGGGACGATACTTATCCGCATACCACGCGATCCTGGTCACAAACATACAAGACGAGATCGAAACTGTCGTCGAAAGCCATACTGCAATGAAGATCGAAAAGGATGACCCGCAGATCGTTCACGAGCTTTTCGACCTCCGCGAAACAATTACCGGCAAGAACTATCGTGAGTATTATCACGACGCGCTCGAAAACCGGGATGAGCTTTTCACGATGTTCAATCTTGGCCTCATATCGCTTGAAGCAAAAGGCAAAGGCGAAGTATTGTTCTGGGACATCTGCGAAAAAGCCGATCAATTTGCCCAGTTGAAGAAATATGTAGCCGAGGAATTCGACGAATTGCGGCGTTTGATGTGTGCAAAATACCTTGCAAATTTCTCGGTTTTTCGCTCAATGCCGGACAATTGGGCGCTCGAACAATTATTTCCGATCATCCCAATACATAAACTCAACAAAAAGCCGTCAGAATATGCTACTCTATGTGACATAACCTGCGATTCCGACGGTATTGTGGACAAATTTGTCGATCTGCACGACATAAAACCCGTGCTCGAATTGCATAAACTTACAAAAGGCGAGAGTTATTATCTGGCGATGATGCTCGTCGGGGCATATCAGGAGGTTATGGGCAATAACCACAACCTTTTTGGCGTGCCGCACGAGGCTCACGTCTTTATCGGAGAGGACGGTTACATTATTAAGAAGGTTATTTACGGCGCAACGCTTGGCGAAGCAGTTGGTTCCGTAAGGTTCGATCCGGGCCAGTTGCACGACACATTTCGCAAGTCGGTGCTCCAAAGAATTAAGGAAGGCCGCCTTTCAAACAACGAAGGCAGCAAGATAATAGAATTTTACGAGGATCAGGTCGAAAGTTATACATACCTGACACCAAATGGAAGAAAGCAGTAGGCAGTAGAAGGCAGTTGGCAGCAAGGTTTTTTGCATACTGCCAACTGCCTACGAAATATTAAATTTAGATACAAGAAAATTATGGTAGCTCAAAAGAAAACAAAGACTTCGAAATTCCTTAGCGTTCCGACTCGGCCGGTGCCGATCGATCGTGATCGCTCTGTAGCGGGACTTCTCGAAAAAATGGAAGGAGCCGGTTTCGGCGCGAAACAATTGGCCGAGGCACATCGGATATGGCTCGACATGCTCGACGACAACTCGACAATTTACATGTGCGGTTCCGGTAATCTGATAACTTCCGGCATGAGACGCTTGCTGGCATATGTGATAAAGAACCGGTTCGTCGATGTGATAGTAATGTCCGGGACTGTGCTTTATAACGACATTCACGAGATTCTCGGACGCAATCATTATCAGTCTCATCCGAGCATGAGCGATGAGGAATTAGATGCCGCTGATATACGCCGCGTAGGCGACGTGATCGCTAATCGCGAGGAGTATCAGGAAGCCGACGAATGGATCGGAAGTGTCATCAACCAACTCGAATTAAGCCGTTCATATTCTATTCGCGAATTCCTGCATCTCATGGGCCGAGAACTTTCCGAGATCGCACACGAAGACGGCATTTTGACGTCTGCCTTCAAATCACGCATTCCCGTTTTCTGCCCGGACTTGCCTGGTTCCGAACTCGCCATCGGCATTGCCCGCGCGAAGTTTGAGAAAAAGATCCAGATCGCGTTCGACACGACGCAGGACTCGATGGAGATGATGCAGATCGCCCATAAAACGCGGCATTCGGGCCTTATCACGCTGGGAAGTACGCACAGCCATCACATGCTGAATGTAGCCGAGATCGCGTCGTATATTACGCGAACAACGCCGCGCGGTCACAAATACGCCATTTCAATAGCAACGGATACAACAACGCTTGACGCGCGAATGCCGTCATACAGCGGCGGCCACACATCAAATTTCGGCAAACTGGGTAAAGGAGCAACGACCGCATGCGTTCCATGCGATCCTTCGATCGCTCTGCCGATGATCATCACGGCTCTTTCACAAACAGCCGCTAAATTTATGAAGGGCCGCAAGCGCCCGACATTCAGTTTTTCCGGCAGAGATATGAATATCGACGTTCCTTAAAAAAGAAAAATGGATAATACAAAATGCACAATGAGAAAAAGTTTTTTTCATTGTGCATTTTGAATTTTTTAATTAATAGCCATGTCTGAATCGAAAGAGTTACCAATGAATTTCGGCGGGATCGATGAAGAGCAATATTCATCATTCGATTCTGCGCGCGTTTTGGTTCTTCCGGTCTCTTATGAAGGAACTGTTTCTTACGGCACGGGCACAGGTGCCGGAGCAATGGCAATTGTCGATGCTTCGCGAAACATGGAACTTTACGAGGAAGAGACCGATTCCGAAGTTTACAAGATCGGCATCCATACACTTCCTGAATTCACGCCGCGGGCAACGCCGGACACGATGATGTCCGATCTCTACGACTACACAACCGAGCTTCTCAAAAAAGACAAATTCCTGTGTATGCTAGGCGGCGAACATTCGGTTTCCGCTCCTATTATCAAAGCTCATCACGAGAAGTATAAGAACTTAAGCGTGCTTCAAATAGATGCTCATGCCGATCTTCGAGATACTTACGACGGCACACCTCATTCGCATGCATCGATCATGGCTCGCGTTGTAAAAGACATGCGCATACCAGCGGTTCAGGTAGGAATTCGCTCGATCTCAGGTGACGAAGCTCGTTCACTTAAAGACGATCTGCCAACGAAGATATTCTGGGCGCGCGACATTGTCGGAAATACCGACTGGATCGACGAGGCGGTTGACTCGTTGACAGAGAATGTCTATTTGACCATCGACATCGATGGTCTCGACCCCAGCATCATGCCCACGACCGGCACGCCGGAACCCGGCGGATTGGGCTGGTATGAAACTTTAACTCTTATCCGCAAACTTGCTGAAAACAAGAGGGTTGTAGGAATGGACTTGGTTGAATATTCTTATTTTGAAAATTACGACTCTCCGGCATTTCTCTGCTCCAAACTCATATATAAGTCGCTCGCATATATCTTCAACAACGAGACACCAAAGGTCTCAGCCTGATAACATTCTGCCGGTTTCTCTCACATTTATTTCCGAACAATTTATTACGCGTTGTCGTAGGATAACTGTTGCTTGAAGCAAACAAAATAAAGAGTAAAATTAAAAACAACATTCTTTTTTTGGAGTATAAAGTCAATGAATATCAAGAAATTATTATTAGTTGGATCGATCGCATCCGCTGCCTTAGCCTCCGGATGTAAAACAAATCTTTTGGCAGGAGGCCAGGAACTTCCCGTCGTAAATCAACAGCCCGCTCAGTCAGCACCGGTTGTGGTCGAGGGAATGCGAACTTCTTACGCTGACGTAGTCGAGAAAACTTCGCCCGCGGTCGTCAGGATCGAGGCGGACCACAAGGAAAAAGCATCGCCGCGAGTAGAGTTTCCAGGTGGTGATGATTTTTTCAAACAGTTCCAACTCCCGATGCCGCAGCAGAACCAACGACCTCAGGTCCAGCACGGCCTCGGGTCAGGTGTAATTGTTGAGGCCGGCGGAACGATCTTGACGAATTATCATGTAGTCGAAGGCGCAGATAAAATAACCGTCAACATGAGCGACAACAAAACCTACGAAGCCAAAGTCGTCGGCACCGACCAACCCAGCGATCTAGCAGTGATAAAGATCGAAGCAACCAACCTTCCATTTCTCAATCTCGGCAATTCAGACAATGTTCGCGTAGGTGACATCGTCCTGGCGATCGGCAACCCTCTCGGTATAGGTCAGACTGTCACCGCCGGTATCATTTCTGCTAAAGGCCGCAGAACCGGTTTGAGCGACGGGAGCTATGAAGATTTTCTTCAAACCGATGCGCCGATCAATCGCGGTAATTCGGGCGGAGCTCTTGTTAATCTCACTGGCGAACTTATCGGCATCAATTCACAGATACTTTCACCCGGCGGAGCGAGCGGCGGCAACATCGGCATCGCTTTTTCGATACCGTCAAACATGGCAAAATCTGTTCTGGAACAGCTTTTGAAAGACGGCAAAGTTCATCGCGGAATGCTCGGTATTGGTATCCAGACGATCAATGAGACCATAGCGAAGAAATTCAAAATTAACGCCACTGCCGGCATTATTGTCAATGAAGTAAAAGCCGGCAGTGCCGCTGAAAAAGCCGGGATCGAAGTTGGAGATATCATTACCGCGATCAATGATGAAAAGATGGAAGACTCAAATGTCCTCCGGAATAAGGTTGCCAGCAGCACTCCCGGAACAGAGATCAAACTATCACTGATTCGAGACGGAAAAGCATTGGACTTGACCGCCAAGCTTGATGAATTCAATGAAAGCGAAGCGAAAAAGAATTCGAATGGAAAGGGTGATGGCGAAAATGAAAATGGCCCGCAAAAGGAAAGCGGTAAACTTGGACTCAGCCTCCAGCCTGTGACACCGCAGATAGCCAAGCAGCTAAATCTGAAATCCGATTCTCAAGGCTTAGTTGTGACAAGCGTCGAGCCGAATGGCCCGGCGGCCGAAGCCGGAGTTTCCCGAGGCGACGTTATACTTGAGATTGACAGACAGCCTGTTAGTTCCATCGCCGATGTAAAAGAAACTCTTGACGCTGCCGGAGACGAAGGTGTGGTGCTTTTGGTCGCAAGCCATGGCCGCACGGTCTATATCACGGTTAAGCCGGAATAGATTGTTGGAATTATTAGTCTAAACAAAAAACTCCCGGTTCATTCATTGAACCGGGAGTTCTATTTTGGTCGGGACGACAAGATTTGAACTTGCGACCTCTCGCACCCCAAGCGAACGCGCTACCAGGCTGCGCTACGTCCCGAAATATCATATTTTAGAGTAGTTTTACCTTAGAGAATTGTCAACTTTGACGTATTCGCTCGGCTACACGCGCGACGTTTTAAGAATGTCGCGGATCTCGAGCAGATTGACGGCCAGAGTTTTTAAGGCATCCTGCTGATCACCTGAATAAGAACGGTCCGACGCACCGTCGGACTCATTCGGTATAGAGGTGTCGAATAACATCGGGGCATCGATGTTTTCATTGGAGGTTCTTTGCGGTTTCGCAGCCTCAGCTGCTTTTGGCTTTGAGCCTTCGCGTTGTTCCGATTGCAGCTTTTTCTTTGCACCTGCAATGGTGAACATCTCCTTGTAAAGAAGGTGCTTTATTTTCAATGCCATTTCGACATCGCGTCGGCGGTAACTTCGCTGGCCTGACTTGTTCTTCTGCGGCGAGAGCATGGAAAATTCAGTTTCCCAGTAGCGAAGCACATGAGCTTCGACACCGACAAGATCGCAGACTTCGCCGATCTTGAAGTAGATTTTCTCAGGTATTACTACAGGTTCTTGTGCCATCGTCACGAGCTTTGTGTTAAAGTCTTTTATAAATCAGTAGCCGTTATTGTATGTATTCAGGACACTTGTGTCAACCGTGAACGAATTTCAATTTCTCGACAATCTTAAGTCAAAATATTCACTGGATAAAATCGGTGACGACTGTGCCCTCCTCCCAAAAGACGCAGAAACCGATCTTTTGTTGACTGCCGACATGCTGGTCGAGGACATCGACTTTCGTCTCGAATGGACAACGCCTGAATTTCTCGGCCATAAAGCATTAGCTGTTTCCCTATCGGACATCGCCGCAATGGGCGGCAACGCAAAATGGGCGATGTTGTCGCTTGGCGTTCCCGAGAGCCTTTGGAATACAGATTTTATCGACCGTTTTTACTCCGGTTGGTTCGCTCTGGCCAATGAATTTAGCGTTGAGCTGGTAGGAGGCGACATTTCACGCGTCCCGGATAAACTGGTCATCGATTCAATAGCCGGCGGCGAAGTCGCTAAAGGAAAAGCAATACTGCGTTCCGGAGCAAAACTCGGAGACGCTATCTATGTGACCGGTTCGCTTGGTGGAGCGGCCGGTGGTTTGAAGCTTCTCGAACAAGAAGATAAAAACCAACTAAACAATGAGATTTCCACAGCAGATTTGCCCCTTAGACAGCTTAAGCCCACACCTCAGTTATATATTGCTAATATATTACAATCATTAGAGATAGCATCTTCAATGATCGATATCAGTGACGGTCTTTCATCTGACCTTTTCCACATCTGCCAGCAAAGCGGCGTTGGAGCCAGAATCAACGCGGAACAGCTGCCGTTTAATACGCGCCTTCGAGATTATTTCGACTCAGATGAATCGCTTGAAATGGCCCTATGCGGCGGCGAGGATTTTGAACTGCTCTTCACAGTTGATTCAAAAAATATGTCAGTACTCGAATCTGTTAATGCAACATGCATCGGCGAGATCACTTCGAATATAAAAGTCATTGAACTTGTCCGCGAAGGAATAACTGACATTTTGCCGCCGAAAGGCTACCGTCATTTTTAGGCCTCATTTTGACCTTTAACTTGGTTTGTCTACCTTTGAATTGTGTAACCGAAACGTTACACAACTAAATATTGTGCTTGCGTTTAACGCATTTTGATATTACATTACCAAAAGAATAAAAGGAGGAGATGAAATTGCTTACAGGTCGCGTTTTACTATTAAACTTTTCATACGAGCCACTTGGTACGGTCGGCGTGGCGCGTTCGGTTTGTCTGTGGTTTCGCGGCGCTGTGTTTGTCGAGGAAAACGACGGCGATAATGTACTCCATTCTCCTTCAATCACGTTCCCTGTGCCGTCCGTGATTCGTTTGCGTCATTACATTCACCTTAGACGCAATACTCGCGAGACGACTATGAAGCGCGCACGCATCTATATTCGCGACCGCTATCGCTGCCAGTATTGCGGCGAGCACAAGCACGCCAAGGACCTGACGCTCGATCATATTTTCCCGCGTGCACAGGGCGGCGAAAGCACACCGCAAAATCTGGTCACGGCCTGCGTCAAGTGCAACCAGCGCAAGGGAAACCGCACGCCCGAACAGGCGCGCATGCCGCTGCTGACTTCGCAAAAGCTGCTTCGCCTGGGCCTCGATCATGTGCTGTTGTGTCACTACGCCGAAAATCGTCCGGAATGGCGCAAATACTTGTTTATGGACGAAATACAAGAGGAGGCAGTCGAAATGGCCGCCTAGAGGTTTTCAAATTTTGGATCTGCAAATTGCGGTTCGGATGAGAATTCCGGATCGCAATTTTTCTTGTTATGAGATATAAAACTGAAAAAGAAATAGCCGAGGTCGTGCGAGGTTTTGAAGACGCCACGATCAACCGTGACGCATGGAAACACGCGGAGCATCTTACCGTCGCTCTGCACTATCTGTGTCTTCACGACATGGACACGGCGACCGAAAAGATGCGTTCAGGCATATTCAAATTATTAACAGAAGGCTTTGAGGTCGATCTGAGCAAGGAAATGCCATATCACGAGACGCTGACAATATTTTGGATGAGCACCGTTGCGGACTTTAACGCTTCGAAAAACGGCGCTTCCCTGTTGGATAAAGCCAACGAGCTAGTCGCGGAATACGACAAAGACTATCCGCTGAAATTCTACAGCCGTGAGTTTTTGTTTTCGGATGAGTCAAGAGCAAAATTTGTTGATGGAGATTTGATTAGGTAAGCTAACGGACGAGATTTCCAAATTAGAGGAAAATTAGGTATGGCTGAAAAAGATTCATTTAGAGCTCCAACATATGTAACGCTACGTCGTATTCAGGACTTACTAATTGACCGCGCCACAGGACGTATCTCTATTGAAGATGAAGAAGCGAAGAAATGGGAGTATGCAAATCTGCGGGAAAATTTGTTAAGACAAATTTCTAATCCAAAACACATACCTGATATTGTCAAAGAAAGCACAAATCTCGATTTATTTTGGCATCGTATAAAGAAATCATTTAGTAATTATGAAGAACGCCGAACATACCTCTATGGAATATTTACTCCAATATTACTTGATCTAGAGTCGAACATTACATCACCCGCAGATGACGTGTTCTCTTTAACACTCAATTCTTTTGACCTTCACGACATATCGCCGGTGTGGCAAAAGGCACTAGAGAGACGAAATGACGATCCTGAAGGGGCTATTACGATTGCTCGATCATTGCTTGAGTTGACCTGTAAAAAGATTTTGACTGAAATGAATGAGCCATGTACGGGAAATGACTTGCCGACATTATACAAGAGCGTTGCGAGTAAGTTGAATTTGTCACCAGGAAGTCACTCGGAACAACTTTTCAAACAAATTCTAGGCTCATGTCAAAATATCGTAGAAAGTCTTGGAGCAATTAGGAATAGACACAGCGATTCTCACGGCCAAACAAAGACTTATACACCTGCAGTACGCCATGCAGAATTGGCGGTAAATCTTTCCGGAACCATGTCGACCTTTCTTGTAGCGACTTGGAACTCACAACGAACAAATGTAGCCTAGCTATAGATTATGCTTAGATTTTTCAACACATTATCGCGACAGGTCGAGGAATTTCAGCCTTTGGAAGACAAGAAGGTTCGCATGTATATGTGCGGGCCGACGGTTTGGAATTTTGCTCACATCGGCAATTTTCGTACGTTTATCTTTGGCGATATTCTGCGGCGGTATCTTAAATTCAAGGGTTACGATCTGACGCATGTCTTTAATCTGACCGACGTTGACGACCGCATTATCAATGAGGCGAACGCGCGAAATATCTCGATCGACGAATTCACCGCTCCGTATATCCAATATTTTTGGGAAGACTTTGACGCGCTCGGAATGGAGCGTCCCGACGTAACGCCGCGTGCGACGCATCATATCGCCGAGATGATCGACATCATCGCGAAACTGCTCGAAAACGGCCACGCTTACGAATCCGACGGCTCGATCTATTATCGTATTAAGGCGTTTCCCGAATACGGCAAGCTGTCGAAGATCAGTTTTTCCGGCAATCGAGAGGGCGGCAGCGA
>JANMDA010000042.1:0-24163 GCA_031376085.1 Chloracidobacterium sp. | reverse complement strand
GAAATTACGAGCCGTTGAAAACGGCGGCATAGATCCGCCCGCGTTATTCCGCTTCACCGCACCGTCTTTACATGTGGAAATCGCCGCATCACCTTTGCCGCCTTGTCTGCTCGAAGCCTTCTAACTATTGAGATTAAACGGGAGCAGGAATGATCATTCCAGCGTAATCAGGTTGCATTGATGCGAATCGCCTTATGTAGTTAATTGGAACTAATACGTAACAATGTCTTCAGGAAAGAAGCTTAGATTGCCACGGATTCGCCATTTACTTTCCATGTAAAAATTATCGGGGGGCGTCTGGCAAGTCTGCATCGAAAGCTTTCAAAAAAGCAAAGAAACTATCGGTCAAGAAGTCTTCCATCTCCTATTTCTTGGTCACCGAACGATGACTTACTTCAGCATTTCCCATTCTTTTTAAGAACATTTAACGCTTTTTATTGCCTGAATCAAGCCTGCCGATTGCTACTGGGGAACAGCAGAAATCAAAGAGACGTTTATGGTCGCGTTCCATTTCCGGATCTGTTTTCAGCATTAACATAGTTGTATCAAAAACGGCTTTTGCCTGCTGGTCCGTCGGCTCGTTGATGCGATAGTGCATCCATTTGCCGTCGCGACGGCCCGTAACGAGACCGGCGCGTTTTAGGTAAGACAAGTGGCGGGATATTTTCGGATTGTTTGTTCCAAGCGTCTCGGCAAAGAAACATACGCAGACTTCGCCATCACGCATCAAATTGAGCAGTCTCAGCCTTGTTTTATCGGCGAGGGCCGAAAAAAATAGCTCGGCATCAAACTCATTCTTCTTATTCATCACAAAAATATTCTATCACATAACAATTATGGCTTGACATAATTATTTTTCACGAGTATTCTGAAATACAATTACGCTTAGACGTAATTATATCACTGGAGGTAATTATGAAAAACGAGATCAATACATTAAAGGCCCATCTTGCAATTAACGTTAGCGATGCGACAGAGAGCATCGAGTTCTACAAAAAAATGTTCGGCATCGAGCCGTCAAAGGTGCGTACCGGCTATGCCAAGTTTGACGTGCAAAATCCGCCGTTGAACTTCACGCTCAACCAGGTTCCTTTTGAGGGACAAGGAGCTTTGTCGCATCTCGGCATTCAGGTCGCTGCGACCGAAGATGTTATCGAGATGAAAGCACGTTGGGAAACCGCCGGGCTTGTGCCACGCGAAGAAATGCAAACAACTTGTTGCTACGCTTTGCAGGACAAGGCTTGGGTGAACGACCCGGACGGCAATGAGTGGGAAGTTTTCGTCGTTCTCGAAGACAATCTCAGCGAGGCAAAATCGAACGATGCTACATGCTGCACGCCGACATTTACCAATATCGAAGGCAAACAAGAAAACGTTGCGACTGCTTGCTGCTAGGAGGGAGACATATGAGTTTAGCAGAGAAAATGTTCAATCGCACGAGGCCTGGTTGCGCTATTCGAAGTGAGTGCCGCACGACTTCGGATCGCAATTTCTTTCGCGGTCTTTTTGACGAGGATTGGGAAGTTTTTGTGATACGGCACGACGAAGAGAAAGGTAAATACAATTGGTTCACGATCTGTTGCGAAACGGCTCAAGCTATCTGCAATGCAAAACCCAAAACTGTCACAGCGGCTTGCTGCTGAATTCATTGGAACAGCGATGTTGCTGACTGTGGTGATCGGTTCCGGCATAATGGCCGAACGGCTCGCGGGCGGCAATGTCGCCGTAGCTCTACTAGCCAATACGCTTGCGACCGGTGCGGCGCTGATTGCTCTAATCTTGATGTTTGCTCCTGTTTCGGGCGCGCATTTCAATCCTGTCGTTTCGATGTCAGCGGCATTGCACGGCGAATTGGCATGGAAAGACGCGTTGTTATTTTTATTTGCCCAAATACTTGGCGGTATTCTAGGAGTGATCTCTGCAAACCTTATGTTTGAACTCCTACCGGTCTTAGTATCGACAAAGGTGCGCACAGGTTTTGCACAATGGCTCGGTGAATTCATCGCAACGTTTGGGCTTATTGGGGTAATCATTGCAGTTTCGCGGCGGCACAAAACCGTAACGGTTGCGTTCGCTGTTGCAGCATATATCACGGCGGCATACTGGTTCACGTCGTCAACGTCGTTTGCAAATCCGGCAGTAACCATTGCTCGTTCGTTGAGCGATACTTTTGCGGGAATTCGCCCGGCCGATGTTCCGGCATTTGTCGTCGCTCAAATACTTGGAGCATTGACGGCGGCTTATCTTTTTAACTGGCTCGTCCCTAAGGAGGCAAAATGAAACGCGTCCTGATCCTATGCACAGGAAACTCTGCCCGAAGCCAAATGGCCGAAGGCCTTTTGCGTCATATCGCAGGCGAAAGTTTTGAGGTATTTAGCGCTGGCGTTGAACCTTCGCACGTTCGTCCAGAGGCGATCGAAGCAATGCGTGAGATCGGCGTCGATATTTCTTTACATCGTTCAAAATCGGTTGACGAATTTGTGGGACAAGAATTTGACTACATCATTACTGTTTGTGACAACGCTAACGAAAGTTGTCCGATATTTCCCGGCAACACCCAACGCATCCATTGGAGTATCGTCGACCCTGCAGCGGTCAAAGGCGACCACGACCAACGCTTGAATGCCTTCAGCCGTTCCCGCGAGAAACTGATGGATAAGCTCGTGGATTTCGCTAAAGGGAATTAACGATGGTTGACATAGCGTTGCTACCGAGAACAACGGCCTGCAAAGCCGAGCTGGACGAGGACGGCACGTTGGCGTAGTAATCGTTGTCGTAAAGAGCAGTCGAAATGACATTCATCACCAATCTTGCTATCACAACTGCTATCAATACGACGTATCCCTTTCCTCGATGAATAAGGACCATATTTTTACCCAAAGAATTTTAAATTAAAATTCATATCAAAGCATCTTTTCGTCAACTTTCAACGCTGAGGTTGAATTTCACAGTTTAAAAGAAGGTAGAAAAATGAAAGGGTGTAGTAAAGTCAGTGTATGGACGATAAATACAATATAAGCAAAAGCAAAAGGCCGGAGACTAAGATTGAAATTCTGGCGGCTAAGATCGAAGAGATGGTAAAGGAGCGCGATCGGTCAACGAACCTTGCGACTAAGCAGACGATCAATGCTGAGATCACGAAGTTGTTTGCTCAGTATGAAAGACTTAAATTGTAATCGAGAGAATAGGCTGGCCGCATCATTTATCACTTAATCACAGTCTCGAACTTGCCACTCATTTCGTCTATCCTATATCCTTTAGTTTGGCTTCAGGCTCCGCACAAGGTTTGTGTTGTGAACTCCGCTAGGCGAGGAATCGAGCAACGGTAGCAATTTCAACCTGTGTTGCGATCAAGTCTGAAGCCATCTAATTGCGGAAAGGTGCAAGAGTGGTTGAATTGGCAGCATTGGAAATGCTGTGAACCTTAACGGGTTCCGTGGGTTCGAATCCCACCCTTTCCGCCAGCCACATTTTTTTTAACGCTGATTGCACGGATAAGGCGGATTAAGAAGGATCAATCCAAAAAAATCCGCTTGATCCGCCTAATCCGCGTTCAAAATGGTCTTAAGTTAAAAGCCTTTTTGACTTTTCAGACAGCCTCTTCCAACTATATTTCCAGAATATCGTCGTCTTTCTTTTTTGCATCACCTGCTACGGTTTCGGCGGCTGATGGCGTATCGTCTCCGGCCAGCCAGCTATAGACAAAACCCGCAAGCAATGCTCCGAGGATCGGTGCGATCCAAAACATCCAGAGCTGCGATATGGCCCATCCGCCTGCAAAAAGAGCCGGGCCGGTGCTGCGTGCCGGGTTGACCGACGTATTTGTCACAGGGATCGAGATCAGGTGGATCAGCGTCAAACAGAGGCCGATGGCGATCGGGGCAAATCCTTTTGGAGCTCTTCCGTGTGTCGAGCCGAGGATGACGATCAGGAAAAAGAAGGTCATCGCAATCTCGGCGACGAAACAGGCGAGTGCTTCGTAATGGCCGGGCGAATGTTCGGCGAAGCCGTTAGAGGCAAATCCTCCAGCAACCGAAAAGCCTGCTTTGCCGCTTGCAATGATATACAAAATGCCCGCGCCGCTTATAGCTCCGAGCACTTGAGCGACAACGTACGGCAGTATCTCATTTGCGGAAAATCTCTTACCTGCCCAAAGGCCGAAAGTGACGGCAGGGTTTAAATGACATCCCGAAATATGACCTATCGCATAAGCCATCGTCAAAACCGTCAATCCGAATGCAAGTGAAACTCCGGCAAAACCGATGCCGAGATTTGGATAAGCTGCCGCTAGGATAGCGCTTCCGCAACCGCCGAGAACGAGCCAGAGAGTTCCGATAAACTCTGCCGACAATCTTTTAGTTAAAGGCATGACATCCTCCTTAAAAAGTTAGTTAGCAGCTGGCGGTTGGCGGTCGGCAGTGTGAATGACCTGCCAACGGCCAACTGCTTTCTGCCTATAGAATTCTGGCGGAGAGGGTGGGATTCGAACCCACGGTACCCGTAAAGGTACAGCAATTTTCGAGACTGCCCGATTCAACCACTCTCGCACCTCTCCGAAAGGGTTAAAGTGTAAAGGATAAAGGATAAAGGGGTAAGGATAAAGCGGGTAGACGATTATTTTCGCCGTGAACGGAAAAAATCCTGCATCAGGCTGCGGCATTCATCGGCTAAAACGCCTGATGTTATCGTGATCTTGTGATTTAGTTCGGGGCTGTCGCAGATGCGGAAAATACTTTCGACCGCTCCAAATCTTTCGTCATGTGTGCCGAAGACGAGACGTTCGACCCTAGCATTTACAAGCGCGCCGGCGCACATTACACACGGTTCGACGGTTGAGTAAACAGTTGCGCCGACGAGACGATAATTGCCGATCTTAGCAGCGGCAGCTCGCAGAGCGAGTATCTCAGCGTGGGCAGTCGGATCGCTGCGCAAGATCGTTTCATTTGAGGCGAACGCAAGCAGATCGCCGTTGGGAGTGACTATCACGGAGCCGACTGGCACTTCGCCGATGTCGGCGGCACGGCGGGCTTCTAGTACGGCTTTTTGCATCCAGAATTCATCCATTGTTAACACATTGAGTTTACACAAAGGTCAATATTCTTGCATACTAGAGCCTAAAATGTTAAACAATAAGTGCTAAAGCTTTTTACCCCTTCGAGAGCTCAATCGCAAAAAACGCTATGAACGACGAGGTTCGCGCCGGTTCCCAGCCTGTCGACAATGACATACACATCACGAATGTGCCGCAGTCGTTCCGCGCCTTTGCCGAAGAGGTCCACAAGCGCACCCTGAAGCCACGCAGCACGCCGGTAGCGATCGCTCAAAAATTACTGCCCGCCGAATTTAACATGGCGATGGTGCATTTTTATCGGGGCGAAGTGCAGCGGTCGAATGTGTGGCGAGGGCGGCTTGACACGACTACCAACTGGGCCGTTATTACAACAGGAGCGACGCTGTCGTTTGTTTTTAGTTCAACGGCTAACCCGCATTTCGCAATTCCTATCAATTCGATCCTTGTATCGATCTTCTTATTTATGGAGGCGAGGCGATACCGTTATTATGAGGTTTGGGCCAATCGTGTGCGTATTTTGGAGACAGGTTATTTTGCCCCGATGCTGTCGCACCGGACAATTCCGCCTGACAAAGAATGGGCCGAGCACATCTCAGCGGACCTGATCTCGCCGCACTTTACCATCAGCGAATGGGAAGCTGTTGGCCGTCGATTGCGCTCTAATTATCTCTGGCTGTTTATCCTGCTGGCTCTTTCGTGGACTTTAAAAATTTACATCCATCCGGGACCGATTCCATCAGTATCTGAAGCCGAACGCAAAGCGTTTTGGGATGTCTTTTTTGAGAGGGCGCAAGTTGGCCTGGCACCGGGCTGGATGGTGGTCTTGTTCGGAGCAATATTCAATGCGCTGCTTATATTTGTAGCTTTAACTACTCGAAAACTCAGAGATGCTTCCAGCGAAGTGCTTCCGCTCGAGAGCTTTGAGTGGCACCCGCTCAAACAGGTTTCCGATTGGGCCGAGAGCAACCTGAAACGACGTAATACTATAAGACGCTCGAAGAAAGCACGGCAGCGTATGCGGTCAGTTCACAAAACCGAAAGCTAAAATTCAAATCCATGCTCAATTTTGCAATTGAAACTGCCCGCGATGCCGGACAACTCCTGCTCGAAAAATTTGACCGTAATATTAAAGTCTCAAAAAAAGGCGACATCAATCTTGTGACCGAGGCAGATCTTGCGTCGGAAGCTTTGATAATCGAGCGGATCAAATCATACCATCCGAAACATTCGATACTAGCCGAAGAATCTGGCAATGCCGTAGTCATCGGCGGCGAAAACAAGTGGAAATGGGTCATCGATCCGCTCGACGGGACGACAAATTATGCGCATGGTTATCCGTGTTTTTGCGTGACGATCGCTCTCGAACACGAAGGCGAAGTTGTAATTGGCGTGACATTCGACCCGACGCGAAACGAGCTATTTGCCGCCGAACGTGGACGAGGCGCGAGCCTGAATAATAAACCAATTCGTGTTTCTGCAACGGAAGAGTTGAGTGAGTCTTTGATCGTCACGGGATTTCCTTACGACTTCAAACGACGCGAAGATTTTGCAAGGCATTTAACGCAGTTTTTGATAAGTTCGCGAGGCGTTCGCCGCGACGGTTCGGCAGCGATCGATATGGCGTATGTCGCGTGCGGGCGTTTTGACGGATTTTGGGAAGAAGGCTTAAATCCGTGGGACATGGCCGCCGGTGTTCTTCTCATCGAGGAGGCAGGCGGACAGATCAGCGGTTACGACGGTTCAAAATTCAGCATCTACTCGCCACCGATGCTGGCTAGTAACGGTTTAATACACTCGCAAATGATGAAAGTTCTCCGATAAGTTTGGAGCCGCACTTACCGCATTGGGCGCGAAATGGACGTCCGGATATTGAGGAGCACTCCCGATCCTGCCACGACAAAGCCGAAAACTGAAGGGACAATTTCAGCCGCTACGATCATCGTTGGTAAATGCCTTATAATGTCCGCATGAAATATATACAACTTTTGGTAATTGTTTTCTGCTTCTGCGTCGTTGGGCATTCTCAAATAATCAAGACAGAAGCCGGGCGACGGCTGACCGTGGTTGAAACGAAAATAGCCATTCTACAAGCAGAAATCGATCAAAAAACACAGCGGCGTCAAGAACTACTCGTAATGTTCACCACAGAACATCTTAGCGTCAAGAAAGTTGACGCTGAGTTAGCTGAACTAAACGACACGCTACGAAAGTTAGAGTCAGAAAAAAAGGAATTGAAGGATAAAGGGCAACTAATAAAGCTGCCGAATACTAATGTCGAACTCTTAAAAGTCATTGCGTTGCAAAACGAACAAATTATCGAACTTTTACAGCAATTAGCGCGACAATCTCATAAATAATTGGGTATTTCAAAATGGCAATATTGTCTTGCCTAAGCTTCCCCTTCCGTTTCATCGATAAAATTCTTGACTAAATATGAAATCCGCGCTATTATGAAGATTAAGTTTTAATTGATCTTTGACAACTTGTCCGTTGTCCGTCGAACTTCAGTTTGACGGCCCGGCCATCAAACTGAAGTTTGTTGTACATCTGTGGCAGAGTTTTTTTTCGAAAACAGCGGAACAGGGCTAATATGTCGCCATAAACTCAATGATAGCAATAATTACGCCGTTCCACTCCCTGGCGGAACGCAGCGGAACAAAGCGGAACGGCTGAAATTGCAATAAAACCGCCTAAATCATTGCCTCTAAGCAGGATTTGACGACGAAATTTGTGGCAAGCTGTGCCACAAACGTGTCGTTTGGAAGTCGCGTTTACCCTGTTAGAGTTTTAACTACTATTTTCGAGTCGATTTTGCTGCGGTGTTTACCCAGTTGCCGGAAACTTCGCCCATTAGTAGGGCCACATAATCCTCGCCGGTGACATTCGTTGTGACTGAAGCATAGTTTCTGCTCGCGGGTGAAAATATCCAATTTCCGGCCGATCCCGAGCCGGGAGCACCGGCTGCGTAACGTGCGATCTGTCCTGCATCGAAAGATGAGATGGTCCCGTTTCCGCTAACGTCAGCCACGATCAATTGGTTGCCCGTCAACGTAGTTGTTCCCGCAACATGCAGGGCGATCTTCGCCGCATCGAAAGACGAAATTGCGCCATTCACGCTTCCGGTCTTTGAAGGCGTAACTGTGTAGGAACCCGCGCCAAAACCCGTTAGTGAATAAGTGCCGCCAGGGAAATCGCTCGTTGCCGAGACATTTGGCGTGCCTGTGCCGCCTAACAAAACATTTGAAACAAAGCGCGGACTTGTGCCTCCGATCGCATTGCCGTATGTGATTGTTCCACTGACCGTCGCAGGAGCTGGCGCATTAATTCGCGTTATTGAAACGTCGTTGCCGTCACCGCCGAGATAAGTGATCTGAAACGGCATACCGAGTTGGTCTGCAAAGATCGAGCCCTCTGGTAAATTCAGAAATGTGCCGCCTATCGGCTCAGTTCCGTCATTTTGCAGAATTACAAAAGTATCGCCGATGGCAGGAACAAAACCGTTCCAAGGGATCGGAACGAGCTGCGCATTAAGTAAATATACAACTCCAGTTACGTTTAACTGGTCGTGTCCGTTCGCGCCCGGCGTTGTTCCGCCGATCTTGCAGGCGTAGGCGCCGTTGGCTGTGAAATGGAGGCCATTGTTGATATTCAACACGCCAGTCGGAGCATTTAAGGTACCTGCGCTGATCACGCCGGATGTAACTGTCGTTGTTCCTACCGTCCCGGTGCCGCCAAAGCCGCTTAGCGAAGGCGTTCCGGTCGGAATGGCTCCTTGGATAACGACCGGACTGTTCGGGATATTTGCGTCGACGATAAAAATGCCGTCGTTCAGAGTTATGACGCCGCTGTATCCGGTAGCCGTAATGATCCCGCCCGCACCTGTTCCATTTTTTATGACCGAACCCGAGCCGGAAATCAGGCCGATGCCTGTGATGCCTGCTCCATCTATGGTCAACGTTGAACTGCCTATGGAAAGAATCACTATCGTGACTGTCGCCCCTGTATCGGCTAAAAATGTTTGAGCGCCGCTGAGTGTTATTGCAAAATTAATCGTTTGAGTGCCGCTCGTGACCGTCAATCCGTTTGTCAGACGTAGAAGATTGCCACTGAATGTGTAAGTGCCGCCTTCGACCGTGATCGAGCGGAAACTCGTGAATATAAAAAAATTGTTGTTATTTGCCTGCTGGGCAGCAGCAGCAGTGAATATCAGATCGTCACCAGCAACCGGGGCAACGTCGGTTGACCAGTTGGCGGCGCTTGTCCAGTTGGCGTCACCGCCGCCGCCGTCCCATGTTTTTGTAGCGGAAAAGACGTTGACCGATAAAAACAAAAGTAAAAAGATAAGTAAATGATTTCGCATTGCAAGACTCCAAGTTGCACAAGCCCCTGCGTAAGCAAGGGCGATACATTCAACGTTGAGTGACCGCCCTTACTAACGTGCGGGCTTGCGCACCCAATTGACGATTAAATATTTTAGTCATTTCGAATTTACCACAAATATGACCCGTGAACCATTAATATGCTAACCTTAAATCTCCATTAAATTATGTCCTGGTTTCGACGCGACAAACCGAATATAGAAGAACAGAAAAATGACGAGAAACAAACCGTCAAAACTGAAGGTATTTTTGTCAAATGCCCTGACTGCGACAACGCTCTGTATAAACGCGAACTGACAGATTCGCACGAGGTTTGTACGCATTGCGGTTATCATTTTCGCTATTCGGCTGAGGGACGTCTGAAAGATCTTTTTGACGGCGGCAAGTACAAAAAGCTGGACGAAGAAGTAACGTCAGGCGATCCACTTAAATTTAAAGACTCGAAATTGTACAAAGACCGCATCGAGCAGGCCAAAGAAACTTCGGGATTGCCAGAAGCGATCATTTCCGGCAAAGGTAAGGTCGGCGGCCATTTAGTTTATGCCGGTGCGATGGATATGTCGTTCATCGGCGGCTCGATGGGATCGGCTGTCGGCGAAAAGATAACGAGGCTGATCGAAAGAGCGGTTCCGGATCGCGGTGCGGTAATAATATATTCCGCTTCGGGCGGAGCACGCATGCAGGAAGGCACACTTTCGTTAATGCAAATGGGCAAGATCTCAGCTGCTCTTTCGCGCTTGCATGATGCCCGGCTGCCTTTTATTTCTGTGCTGACCGATCCGACAACCGGCGGAGTAACCGCAAGTTTTGCGATGCTTGGCGATGTAATACTTGCTGAGCCAAAGGCTCTGATCGGCTTCGCCGGCCCGCGTGTTATCGAACAAACCATCCGACAAAAACTGCCAAAAGGCTTTCAGCGCAGCGAGTTTCTCTTAGAACACGGAATGGTCGATATGGTCATTGACCGCCGCGAAATGCGTGATGTGATCGTCCGGTTTTTGGATTTTATGATGAATAAGGCTGTTGCTGCTTAATTGAGAAAAAATGCTTACGGAAATTTTGAGTGAACTATTTGAACGCGACCTTAACAAGCTAAAGTCTGAGATCGAACAATATCCTAACGAGGCTGACCTCTGGAAAAAGCCGGGTGAAGTTCCGAATTCGGCAGGCAATTTGTGTCTGCATCTAAACGGAAACTTACAGCATTTTATCGGAACAACACTCGGTAATACCGGTTATATCCGTGACCGCGATGCGGAATTTTCTTCAACCGGCATTCCGCGTGAAACAATTCTCGCCGACATCGACACAACGCTTAACGTTGTAAAGTATACTCTAGCAGATCTTACAGACGACGACCTTGCGCACGATTATCCAATCGAAAAATTTGGCCATCCGATGACTACCGGTTGGTTTTTGACACATCTTGCAACGCATCTCACATGGCATCTTGGCCAGATAAATTACCATCGGCGGATGTTGTGAATTTCCACGAAGCTGAAAGCTATCTACTCTCGCTTGGCAACGAAGTTTCTGCGATGAAGCTCGGCCTTGAGAATATTCGCAAACTTCTTGACGTCCTAGACAATCCCCAAAATAATTTCTTAAAAGTGCAGGTCGCCGGAACGAACGGCAAAGGCTCGGTCTGCGCGTTTCTTGATTCGATATGCAATACTGCCGGGATCAAGACCGGAACATTCACTTCACCGCATCTCGTTTCGATTACTGAGCGAATACGAATAAATGGACAAGACATAAGCGAAGTGGGTTTTGCACGGTATGTGGAACACGTTCGCGAAGTGGCTGAGAAAATGCTCGTCTCTGGAGAACTCGAATACCGGCCGACATTTTTCGAACAGATCACAGCTATTGCATTGGTTGCTTTTGCAGAAGCTCAAGTTGAAGTCGTGATCCTCGAAACCGGTCTCGGCGGAAGGCTTGATGCAACGACAGCTGCGAACGCGGAGATTGCGGCGATAACGCGTATTGATCTTGATCATCAAGAATATCTTGGTGAAATGATAGAGGAAATCGCTGCAGAAAAAGCTGCGATAATAACAGATCAAACCGACTGCGTTGTTATCTGTGAGCAAACCGATTCCGTTATGGCGTTGCTGAAAGAGCGATGCCGTGAGGTTGACGTTGCGCCATTTAACGAACAGGGATATTCTGCCTGGACCGTCATCGCTGCCGAAGGTTGTCTCGTGAATATCGATCTGACCTTAGGAATCTATCCACAGGTCGAGCTTGGATTAAAGGGGCGTCATCAGATAGAGAACGCGCAGACAGCAATTCAAGTAGCACAAGCTCTTATTTACCAGTTCGTCATCTTTCCTCCTGACGATGAGGAATATTACATTATTGAAGGCCTGAGACTGGCTAAGCATCCCGGCCGACTTGAGTATGAAGGTCGCTACTTCTTCGATGGGGCTCACAATGTCAACGGGGCAAAGGTTCTGGCTGAGTATCTTAAAGAATTTGAGACACGGCCAATAACGATTGTCTTTGGCGCAATGAAAGGCAAAGATGTTGCCGGGCTGACTGAGAGACTTTTCCCGCTATGTAAGCGGATAGTTCTGACGCAGCCGGAAAATTCGCGAGCGTTAACTTACGAAAACTTACTCGAAATCTTGCCGGCAAATTCTAAGAAGCAAAGTGTTTTTGTCAGCGATCGGGTAGCGAACGCCATCGATATAGCCGAAACAATAACGCCGGATGACGATATTATTCTTGTTACGGGATCGCTCTACCTTGTCGGAGAGGTGAAAAAGATTTTGAAATCTCAAATTTGAGATTTCAAATTTCAAAATTAAGATAGATTGATGCACAAATTAGTTTTGATTCGCCACGGCGAGAGTCAGTGGAACAAGGAAAACCGGTTTACGGGTTGGAAAGATGTCGATCTTTCTGAAAAAGGCGTCACCGAGGCTCATGCCGCAGGCAGACTGCTGTGTGACGAAGGCTTTACGTTTGATGAGGCTTACACTTCTGTTTTAAAACGCGCTATACGCACACTTTGGATCATTCTCGACGAGATGGACTTGATGTGGGTCCCAGAAACAAAATCGTGGCTGCTCAACGAGCGTCATTATGGTGCTTTACAAGGATTGAACAAGGCAGAGACCGCTGCGCAGTTTGGCGAGGAACAGGTTTTGATATGGCGGCGAAGTTTTGACATTCCGCCGGGCGATCTCGACGAAACGGACGCACGCTATCTCGGCAACGAGGCAAAATACAGCAATATAGAGAAAGGTAAATTTCCGAAAAGCGAATGCCTGAAAGATACTGTGGAGCGTGTTGCTCCTTATTGGCTCGACGAGATCGCACCCAAGATAAAAAGTGGAAAGCGGTTAATAGTCGCCGCGCACGGCAACAGCCTGCGGGCACTGGTCAAACATCTCGACGGAATTTCAGATCATGAAATTGTGAATTTAAATATACCTACAGGTGTGCCGCTCGTGTATGAACTTGACGACGATCTCAAACCAATTCGCAGCTATTATCTGGGTGACGCCGAGGCAGTTAAAGCTGCTCAAGATGCGGTCGCAAAACAAGGCAAGGCCAATAACAAAATTCGCAAATAACATGCCAAAACTAAAAATTTCGATTGCACTGACTATGTTTGTTGCTCTTTTTTCTATTGCAGCTTCGGCGCAAGTTAAAAAGAGCAAAACTGTTACCAATAACGAGATCGCCGGTGGGCTGAAAGAAGCTTTGGCCAAAGGTGTCGGCAGCGCCGTTAAACTGCTCGGACGCGAAAATGGTTTCCTTGCAAATTCACGGGTGAAAATTCCGCTCCCCAAATCGCTGCAGAAATTGGAAAAAGGCCTTCGTGTTGCGGGTCAGGGAAAGGCGGTCGACGATTTTGTCGCCTCGATGAACCACGCAGCGGAGAAGGCCGTTCCTGTCGCGATCGACGTTTTTGTTGACGCGATCAAAAAAATGACGTTCGAAGATGCACGCAGTATTCTTTTCAGCGGCAGGGACGATTCGGCGACAATGTTCTTCAGAAAGACAAGTGAAGAAAAACTGCGTGAAAAATTCCGGCCGATCGTCGAGGAATTTACTGCGAAAACAGGCGTCACGAGCAGTTATAAGGCAATGATCGGAAAGGCCGGATTTGCTGCGCGATTCCTTGGCCAAGACGCGACCGATCTTGATGGTTATGTTACGCAAAAAGCTCTCGACGGCCTGTTCTTGATCGTCGCTGACGAGGAGAAAAAGATCCGTAAAGATCCGATCGGACGCACAACCGACCTCCTCAGAAAAGTTTTCGGCATCTTGCGGTAAAAACCGATATGTTCTGGCAAAAAGCCATCTTCATTTTATTTGTCTTGTTCAGTCTGAGTCCGTATGGCTCGGCTCCGCACGCGCTTGGATTAGGACTCGTAATTGCCCTCAGTTTTGGTACGCCGTTTCCTGAGCTTAGTGGCAAGCCGACGAAATATCTTCTACAAACATCCGTCGTTCTCCTTGGCTTTGGAATGGATCTCAGCGTTGTTTATAAAGCGGGCAAGGACGGGATCTTATTTACCATTGCGACTATCTTCGGCACGCTGGCTCTCGGCTTTCTTGTTGGGAAATTACTTGGCGTTAAGGCGAAAACATCGACGCTGATCTCATCCGGCACAGCGATCTGCGGCGGCAGCGCGATAGCGGCTGTTGGGCCGGCAATTAACGCGGAAGCCGACGAAATGTCCGTTTCGTTAGGGACAGTTTTTGTTCTCAATTCCATAGCTCTTTTTCTTTTTCCTATCATCGGACACGCGTTAAATTTGACGCAACATCAATTTGGTGTCTGGGCAGCGATCGCTATTCACGACACGAGTTCCGTCGTTGGAGCAGCAGGCACATACGGAGCCGAAGCTTTGGCAACAGCAACGACGGTCAAACTTGCACGTGCGTTGTGGATCGCACCGTTAGCATTATTTTTTGCTTATATCTATCGCAATAAATCGGAAGCCAAAGATCAAAAATCGAAGATCGCCATTCCGTGGTTTATTTTTCTTTTTTTACTTGCGACAGCATTTAGAACATATGCCCCGGCATTTATTTTCCCCAGTATTTTTGAAGGCATCGTCAATCTTGCCAAAGCAGGAATGGTCGTCACGCTCTTTTTGATTGGTGCCAGCCTATCGCGTAAAACGCTCAAAAGTGTCGGTGCAAAACCGTTGATACAAGGCGTTTTTCTATGGATCGTCATCTCGATTGTCTCGCTTTTTGCCGTGCGTAGCATTCTCGAAAAATGAGTGTTAAAATACTCGTTTCGGATAAGGTCGGAATTTTCGTCCGTAATGAGCATTAAGCAGATAACCGTCCGCGGGGCACGCCAGCATAATCTAAAAAACATCGACGTTGACATACCGCGCGACAAGTTCGTGGTCATCACGGGATTGTCTGGTTCGGGTAAATCTTCGCTTGCGTTCGATACTATCTATGCCGAAGGGCAGCGGCGCTATGTCGAGTCTCTTTCTGCCTACGCCCGCCAATTTCTTGACCAACTCGAAAAGCCGGACGTTGATTCCGTTGCGGGCTTAAGCCCGGCGATCTCGATCGAACAGAAAACTGTTTCACGAAGTCCACGCTCGACCGTCGGCACGGTCACAGAGATTTACGATTTTCTTCGGCTACTTTTTTCTTCTATAGGGCAACCTCATTGTCATCAATGCGGTGCACAGATCACTCGGCAATCGGTCGATCAGATCATTGCCGGAGTCGTAGATCTGCCCGAAGGCGAACGTGTGATGATCCTTGCTCCGCTCGTTCGCGGGCGAAAAGGTGAATTTAAGAAGGAGCTTGAGAAACTGCACAAGGATGGATTTATCCGTGCCCGCATCGACGGCGAAATTCGTCAGCTCGACGAAGAGATAATTCTCGATAAAAGAAAAAATCATACGATCGAAGTCGTTGTTGACCGCTTGTTGATGAAAAACGGCGTTCGTGAACGGCTTGCCGAATCGGTAAAGACTGCGCTCAAACTTACTGATGGTGCAGTACTAATTTCCATCATTGACGGCGAAGAAAAGCTGTTTTCTGAGAAAATGGCGTGCGTGGATTGCGGCATCAATATTGCTCCACTGGAGCCGCGTTCTTTTTCGTTCAACTCGGCATATGGCGCCTGCAGACGATGTCAGGGGATCGGAACGGTGCTTGAGATCGATGCGAATAAGATTGTTCCTGACGGTAATGTGCCGGCAGGGAAGGTCGAGTTTCTTAACGGCGTCGATAAGGCCGGTGCGAGTTTTTTGCGTTCTGCTCTAGTAGCTATCATCGAAAAATTTGCCGTTGGCGATTCGCTTGAGCCGCCAACAGGAAACGAAAAAGCGAAAAAGACAAAGCAGCGAAAGGCGGGCGAAGATCTTTTGGGCGGCGGCAGGAATGCCTTGCTTGCTGTCAATTTTAATGATCTGCCGCAAGTTATCCGCGATGCCTTTTTTAACGGCACAAAGCGGCGGCTGACGTTCCGTCACGGCGATTACAAATTCGAACGTACCTGGAGCGGGGCCATGCGTGCGATGCGCGAGCGTATCGAAAATCCGCCGTCAGAAAAGATACGCGAGGCTTTGGAAGAACTGATCGCGCCCATGCAATGCCCATCGTGTCGCGGTATGCGGCTTCAGCCGGAAAGCCTTGCGGTTAAAGTTGGTAAACTTGGTATCGGCGATTACACTGAGCTTCCGATTGCAGAATCGACGAAGAAGTTTGAAGCGATAAAACTGAGTACACGCGACGAAAAGATCGCCGGGCTCGTACTCAAAGAGATCAAAGACCGGCTGCGGTTTTTAGATGCGGTCGGGCTTGGTTATCTGACGCTGAGCCGTTCGTCGGCGTCGCTTTCGGGAGGCGAAGGCCAGCGTATCAGGCTTGCGACGCAGATCGGATCGCAGCTTCGCGGCGTGCTGTATGTTCTTGACGAACCGAGCATCGGGCTTCATCCTCGTGATAACAAACGCCTGCTCGAAACGCTTCATACGCTGCGCGATCTTGGCAATACAGTGCTCGTCGTTGAGCACGATCAGGAGACGATAGAGCACGCCGATTATGTGATCGATCTCGGCCCGCTCGCCGGAACTCACGGCGGCGAAGTGATCGCTTTCGGTAAACCGAAAGACATTGAGTCATCCGCTGATTCGCTAACCGGTAAATACCTTAGCGGTAAGTTAAAGATCGAAATTCCCGACGTTCGCCGACTGCCGAACGGCAATCGTATTAAGGTTAAAGGTGCTCGCGGTTATAACCTGAAAAACATCGATGCCGAATTTCCGCTTGGGCTTTTTACGGTCGTTACTGGCGTGTCGGGTTCAGGCAAATCGACGCTTGTCGAAGAGATCCTTTATCCGGCGTTGTATCGACACGTCTATAAATCTACGACCGAACCGCTCGAACATGATTCGATCGATGGCCTTGATCTAGTTGACAAGATCATCGAGATCGATCAATCACCGATAGGCCGCACGCCGCGTTCTAATCCGGCGACCTACACGGGACTTTTTTCGCCGCTGCGTGACCTTTACGCGATGTTGCCTGAATCGCGGACTCGCGGTTACAAGGCCGGACGCTTTTCGTTCAACGTAAAAGGCGGCCGCTGCGAAGCTTGCGAAGGCGGCGGCTTGAAACACATCGAGATGAATTTTCTGCCGGATGTTTACGTTACCTGCGATGTATGCCGCGGGCATCGGTATAATCGCGAGACGCTCGCAGTAAAATTCAAAGGCCTGTCGATCGCCGATCTGCTTGATACGACTATCGAAGACGCTTTGCCGCTGCTCGAAAACATTCCTGCGATCAAAAAGATCCTCGAAACGCTGCTCGATGTCGGGCTCGGCTATATCAAGATCGGCCAGTCGTCAACAACCCTGAGCGGCGGCGAGGCACAACGGATAAAACTCGCCAAGGAACTCTCAAAACGTGCGACCGGCAAGACGATCTATATACTTGATGAGCCGACCACCGGCCTTCATTTCGCGGATGTCCATAAACTGCTCGATGTTCTGCAAAAGCTCGTCGATACCGGCAACACGGTGATCGTCATTGAGCACAATCTCGACGTTATCAAATCCGCTGACTACATTATCGACCTCGGCCCCGAAGGCGGAGCAGGCGGCGGTAAAGTCGTCGCTACAGGAACACCTGAAGAAGTCGCCCGCGTAAAAAGATCCTACACCGGCCAGGCGTTGAAAGCAGTCCTGAATTGATCATTGTGTTCTACCAGACTGACTCCAAAACCTATATTTGATATCCTAAACGTAAGATTCTCCAATTTCTCCATATTACCCTTGTCGCTGCCACCATTGATACTTACGGCGATTTTCTATTTTGCACATCATGCATATGAGTTAAAATTCAATTTTGTAAAAAAATAAAAATCTCTACTCCATCTATCGGCCAATTGTGTAAATCGTTAAACTTAAATAGTCATGGCCAAATATATGAAAAGATTCCCAAAAAAACTTCGGCCGACAGTTAAGGCGGAGATAAATGAAGACTCCACACAAAATCATTTGCTCAATGCACTTCCGGAACGGGAATTTCAGAAAATCAAACCCTTGCTCGAATTGGTCGATCTCGAAATGGATCAAGTGCTCTGGGAAATGGACGAAAAGAGAGATTATATCTATTTCCCTACCACTGCGATGATATGTCTGCTTTATGATTCAGACGAGGGCGTGTCGATCGAGGTCGGGATGACTGGACGGCAAGGCATGGTTGGCATCGTCACATTTATCGGTGATTCGCGAATGGCAAAGCGGGCGGTCGTTCAGCACGAAGGCCAAGCATATAGAATGAAGGCTAAAGATGTTGAGGACCAATTTGAACACTGTCCTGATTTCCATGACATTTGTCTCTGTTACACCCAGACGCTTATCGCTCAGATCTCGCAAAGCGTTATCTGCAACCGTCTTCACTCGATTGAGCAGCAATTGTGTAAATACTTGCTCTTTAACCACGACAATCTGCAAACCGAGACCTTTGCCATGACTCACGAGCAGATATCGAATGTTCTCGGTGTTCGGCGCGAGAGCATATCTGTTGCCGCCGCACAGCTTCGAGATAACGAATTGATCACATATTCACGCGGAAAAATAACAATGCTGGACCGGAAAAGCCTGATGGCCGCAGCCTGCGAATGTTACGAGGTCGTTAAAAATCAATATGACCGTATCCTGAGCAAATACATTAAGCAACACGGATCGTAGTTCACCAAAACACTTGTCAATAAAAACGGCTGTGTGCCCTACCGTACAGACGGCTCCTATAATTTCCCTAATACTAAGAACAGACCTTCAATCCGCCATATTTTTGGCGCGCCATTCGAAAATCCCCGCAAATGACGAAGTAGGAGAGTTGAAGAAATCATAAAACGAAATGATAAGGATAAATAAAATGACAGAAAATAATAAATGTGAACACGGCTTTGCCAACGGGCTTACCTATTTGTTGATCGGCGGCAGCATCGGTGCGGTTTTGGGTCTTCTTTTTGCTCCTAAATCGGGCACTGAATTACGCGGCGACATCGCTGATGTCTCGCGAAAAGGATATGACGCAACGCTCGAAAAAGCGGATGAACTGAAACGTCGATCAACGGACGCCGTCCAGACTGTAAAGGACAAGGTGGAGGCCGTCTATGATTTTACGTCGGGCAAACTCGCTTCCGGTAAAGATGCTGTTACCGACGCCGTTTCCGAAGCGGCCGGATCGGTTGTGGACGAGCTCGAACGGATGCAAAATTCCCCCGATTCTGCCTCGAAACAGGCCAGAAACGGCCAAAAAGCTTCGAACATTGTATAGTTCCAACAATTTTTTTTCAGCATATCCGGGAGGTTGAATAGTTATCCCAATTCTAAGGTTCCTGGAGGACCAATTTATGAAAGTTAATTTTAGACATATTACATATTTTACGTTGATCGCAATTGCGCTCACATTCAGCACGACGGCAAAGGCCCAGAATCGTGCTTATCGTGCAACTGACCGTCAGGTTCAGACGCTCTTGGACCGCATCGAGAACAGAACGGACGATTTTAAAAACGAGGTCGACCGCTCTTTGGATCGCAGCAACATCGACGGCACGCGCCGGGAAGATTCGATAAACCAAATCGTCGCAAATTTTGAGACAGCGACAGACAACCTCAAAAATAACTTCTCGTCGCGTCGCTCCTCGGCTAATGACGTGCAGGAAGTGTTAAATAAAGCCGTGTTTCTAAACAGCTTTATGCGAAACAATCGCATGTCGCAGAACTCGCAGAATCTGTGGAGCCAGATCCGAACCGATCTGAATACGCTCACGGGTTACTATCAAGTTCGCTCAACATGGAACGACAGTGTAACTCAGACAACTTACCAAGGCGCATACACGGCAAGCGATACGCAGATGAGGAATCTTCTGAGTCGGCTCAGGCTGCGCAGCGTTTCGTTTCAACAGAGTTTTAATAGCTGGAACAATCGGTATAACCGAAACAGCCAAATGGGTTCGGCCGCTGATGTTCCGCAAAATATCACGGAATTCAACCGTGCCCTCGATGATCTCAGCCGCAATTTCAATGCCCGCAACCGCAATTCAAACATCGAACAGGTCTTGCGTCCTTCGGCTTCGATCAACAGCTTCATCTCATCAAACCGCACGAACGTTGATGTTACAAATCGATGGAATCTTGTCCGGAGCGACCTGAATACGCTTGCCGGTTACTACAACGTAAGCTGGGATTGGAATAACCCAACTTACACGAACGATACCTACGGTAACGGAGCTAACAATGGCAATTACGGCAATAACAGTTACGGCAACTTTGATTCACGCTTGACCGGTACATATCGCCTTAATTCGTCACAGAGCGATAACGTACAGGACGCAATTGATCGGGCCATCTCGAATTCAAGTACCGATGCAAATCAGCGCGACCGTTCACGACGTAATCTTGAAAGACGACTAATGTCGCCTGAAACTTTGACCCTCGAAAAACGCGGCCAGCAAGTAACGATGTCTTCGACAAACGCTCAGTCGATCATGTTAAATGCCGATGGCGTAAAACAAACTGAGACTTCGCCAAATGGCCGAACCGTTACGACAAGTGTAACAGCGACGAATCGTGACCTGACGATCAACTACGAAGGCGACCGCATGAACGACTATTACGTCAACTTTATGCCGGCGAATAACGGCCAGCTAAAGGTTACGCGTCGCGTCTATCTTGAAAATCAGAACACCACCGTAACGGTCGCCAGCGTGTATGACAAAACCAGCCAGACACCGGAATGGAACACGTCCGTTTATACGACAAATACCGGCGGCAAACCGACGAACGGATACATGATCCCGAATAACACAGCGATCGTCGCGACACTAGATTCGCCGATCTCGACCAAGACGGCCAGGGACAACAACCGGTTTTCGATGATGGTTACTTCGCCATCGCAATATAACGGTGCCGTTATAGAAGGCACTGTCAACGGCGAAGGTTCTGGTATCGTGTCGGGCAGGGCCAATCTGTCGCTGAGCTTCGACACTATCACGATGCGTGACGGTCGAACTTATACCTTCGCAGGGATCGTCGATCAGGTTCGGGACACAAATGGCAATACCATAAACGTCAATAACGAAGGAACCGTTCAAGACAGCAGCCAAACTAAAACGACCGTTGTCCGAGCTGGCATCGGAGCCACTCTCGGGGCCATTATCGGTGCCATTGCCGGCGGCGGTAAAGGAGCGGCGATCGGAGCAGTTGTTGGCGGAGGAGCTGGTGCGGGAACAGTAGTTCTGCAAGGCCGCGACAATCTCGAACTAGCCAGCGGATCGCAATTCTCGATAACGGCCACCGCTCCGGCAAATGTTAGCGTGCGGTAAAAGGCGCTAAATTGTCCCTTCGATGGGAAATGCTATGGCCGGCCGCTTATTGCGGTCGGCTTTTTTTCAACCCAAGTCGTGTCCCACTGTCCCACCGGTTTTTTTTCCAATTGTCCCAAACACTGTGGGACAGGCTCAGTTATTAAAACATTAGCTTAGATACTGGTGTTCCACTGTCCCATACGTTTTTTGTCCCATTCTGTCCCACGCTGTCCCACTTGTAGGTGGGACAGGCTAAACACTGTAAATATTAGAGTTACAGTCGCATTCTGGCAGTGTCCCGCGATTTTTCGAAAAAAAGTTTGTAAACCTATTTTAGGGCATAGAAAAATACACATTTTCAAAGAACTCGAATTGCCTTATAGCAATTCCCGCATCACCGTAACAAATTTCTACGGTAATTGGAATACCAATTTTCCCGATATGACGCAATTTTCTCGATTTGACGTATCTTTCCGGCCTGAAGCGGAATACCTCACGGTATAAGGCACCTCATTTTTGTTTCCGTTTTCCGCACATCAAGCGGCAGAGCCGCCAGGTAAAATAGCCCGAGCTTAACGCGCGGGCTAAATTTTACAATCTACTTGTTTTGTTCTGATCAGCCCGCTTGAGATTCTACAATTGGGGCTTCTGGGGCATTGGTTTTGACCGATGCGATGCCGTTTTCCATTGACGCGTCCGATGAGTACATCTCGCTTCTTCCGATCTCCTGTCCATTGGTAGACTTAAGGACAAAATACGGATCACCTTTTGCCGATGTACGCCGATCGTAACGTGCGTCATCACCGGCATTTTTCTGAACCGATGCGATGCCGTTTTCCGCAGCGGATTTTGATTCGTACATTTCACTCGAGAGAATGATCTGACCGTTTCCGGCCAATAAATTGAAATGATATTTCCCGTTTTTTGCGACTTTTAATTCAAATTTTCCAGCCATAATACTTGCTCCTTTTTGATCGTGCTCTAAATAATTGTCGGATGTGAAGAATTATAAACCCACACCATATCAATTGCAAAAAATCCCTTTGGGGCGATCCAATTATTGCCAGAGATTTAATATCTTAACGCCGGTCGGCTCAAAATCAGCTTCGTTGCGTGTGACGATGGTGAGGTCGTGTTCGAGGGCAGTGGCGGCGATGAGTGAATCAATCACCGGTAATGTGCGGCCGCTTTTTTCGAGTTGACCGACCATTAGTGCCCAACGGCGCAGCGTCGAGGTCGTCAGATCCAAAATATGATCGTCGAATCGTTTAATGAGGTTTTCGAGAAAGGCTTCGAGGGCCGTTTTTCGTCTGGAGGGCGGCATGCGAATGATGCCTTTTTCGATCTCGCCGACGGTTAGCACGCTAATAAAGACCGATTCCTGGTCCTGCGACTCGACCCAATCGGTGACGGCGCTATTTCGGCGGAGCTTCGCGTATTCGGAAAAGACACAGTTGTCGATCAGATAACGCATCGTCTATTCTTCTTCTGATTCTTCTGAAAAGTCGAGTGTTGGCCGTCCCATGTCTTTGCTGCGTGTAAGATCTATGCCTGAGCCACGCAACGGCGAATTGAGCAAAAAATCGCCAAGCGAGCCTTTTTGAGCCTTTAGTTTTCGAAACTCCTCGATCGAGATCACAACGGCGGTTTCCTTGCCGTTTTTGGTGATCACCTGCGGCTCACCTTTAGCGGCGTTGGCGACCAACTCGCTGAATTTGTTCTTACCTTCGAATACTGATACATGTTTCATAGTAATAAAAGCTAGCATAGCTAGCTTAGCTATAACGTAACTCTTCCCTGGGAATCTGTCAATATCTTAGGAAGAGCGTCAAAACGACATGAATTATAGGGCTGTGCCTGTCGAAGGCTTTGTGAGTCAAAAAATACACGTTGACTAAGCCAATTTTTACTGCAATTTGTCCTTTTCTGCGTCTCTGGCCGTCCCTCAGCCTTTTTTGCCTCGTTTAACCGGTTCCATCTGATATATCTTTTGTTCGGCGGGTTTATCACCTTTTGCGGGCCATTCGAGGACTGCTTGCCACTTTCCGCCGGGCTGCCGCTCAAAACGGAATGAATTTCCGCCGCCGAAAACGGGCACGAACTGGACCGCGTCGTCAGTGATCGAACTGGCTGCGGCCTTGCTATTACCGGACAAATGTGAAAACTCACCGTCGTCCCTCAGTTCAAAACGTTCGGGAGCTTTTGGATTCGAAAAGGTATCGTCATCAAAACCCTCAACGACCATGGTCGTGCCCTCAAACCGGTAGCGCTCGTAGAAAGGCTTATCGTCATTCATTCCACGCCAATCGCCCTCGATCCATTTAAGCTTCGCTAAATCAGCCGCCGTAAATGCCTTTGACGGCATCACCTTTATTTCCGGCGGCACTTGTGTTGCTGCTGTGGCCTCGGCACGAACTGCATTACTGGTCGTTGCAGCACTTTTGCATCCACACAAGCCGACAATAACGACAAACGATACGATAATTAAACTTTGTAAATATCTGCTTCGCATTTGGAACATTATAACAGGCACGCTTTATCCTTTGCCATTTATCCATTATCCTTTAAGAAATGTCCTATCAGGTGATCGCAAGGAAATGGAGGCCGCAGACCTTTGAAGAAGTAACCGGCCAGGAAGTCATTACTCAAACGCTGCGGAATGCTTTGGAATATGACCGTTTGCATCACGCCTATCTGTTTTCGGGTGCTCGCGGAGTCGGTAAAACAACGACCGCACGCATTTTGGCGAAGGCCCTGAACTGTCACAAGACCGACAAACCAAACCTGACGCCTTGCCTTTTGAGCGATCCGACCGCTTGTCCGTCGTGCATCGAGATATCGGAAAGCCGTTCGATGGATGTGCTTGAGATCGATGCGGCATCGCATAGGGGC
>JANMDA010000025.1:0-13419 GCA_031376085.1 Chloracidobacterium sp. | reverse complement strand
CGATCAACGCGGCCAGCCTCGTCCATTCCCGGTTGCTGGAGCTTGCGATAAGGGTTCGGTAGAACGGATAGTGTGTGTATGCACGCCGACGTCCACCAACACGCCGACGCCGACGCCGACGGCTTCTCCAACTCCGACCTTTACTCCATCGGCAAGCCCAACGCCAACGAATACCAGGACACCGACAGCAACCAGCACGCCGACGAGAACTGCTACTTCAACCCCGACGGCATCGCCAACCCCGATCGGTGGGCCGACACCGATCACTATTACGCCCAATACACGCGACTTTGGCACCGCCGCAGTGCGGACGGTCACAAGCCCCATGCGTTTTACGATCACCAATCGGACGAACATTACAACCTTCGGCATGACATACTCTCTGTCTGGCCCCGACGGTTCGAGTTTCAGAACGATACCAGTGACATGCGGGACATTCATTTTAGCGGGAAGCAGCTGCACTTTGGATGTGACATTTAATCCATCTAGTATCGGGGCGAAGACGGCGTCATTGGACGTCTATTCCCAGTCGGTAGTAGGCCACGGCAGTGCTGTTTTGACCGGCACAGCGGTCGCCAACTCGCCATTTGATTATGACTTCGATGGCAAGGCAGATATATCGATATTCCGCCCATCGACCGGTGAGTGGTATGTGCAGCGGTCAACAGCCGGGCAGTACGGAACTTGGTTTGGGATTCCCGGAGATAAGATAGCGCCGGCGGATTACGATGGTGACGGGAAAGCCGACATCGCGATCTATCGCCCGTCCGAGGGCCTTTGGGCTATTTTTAACAGTGCGACACAGACATTTTCCTATTATCTGTTCGGTTATGCCGAGGATTTGCCTGTGCCTGCGGATTATGACGGCGACAGACGGGCCGATATTGCTGTTTTCCGGCAGACTGGCATATGGTTTTGGAGAAACAGCACGAACGGAACTTTTTCGGGTGTTCCGTTTGGCGCAAGCGGTGACCGTCCAACGATCGGCGATTTTGACCACGACGGTAAGGCTGATATTGCGGTCTTTCATCCGGCAAGCGGCGTTTGGTATCACTTGTTAAGCTCGACCGGCCAGCCATATGGCGAGCGATTCGGCATCGCATCAGATCTGCTTGTCCCTGCAGACTATGACGGCGACGGACAAACTGACCTTGCCGTTTATCGGCCGTCAACCGGCATTTGGTACAAACGAAACAGCTCGACCGGCATGTGGTCGTACTCTGTTTTTGGCTTATCAACCGACATACCGGCACCGGGTGATTTTGACGGCGACGGCAGATCCGACGTATGTGTGTTCAGACCGTCGGACGGCACATGGTATTGGCAAACCAGCTCGGACGGCTCATTCCATGGATTCCAATTCGGCATAAACGGCGACAAGCCGACACAGACTGCGTTTAGTTATTAATGCGCGGGTTTGTACAACGTGCGGCTTATTTAGGTAAATCAGTTTCGCGCTCGGACGGGAAGACGGGCCGAGTGATGTCGGGTTTGTCGGGCGATGTGTGGCGGTGGGTGATCTTCCAGTCTTTGCCGACGAGTTTGAAGACGAGCGTCATTCTACCCGAAGAATCTTCCAATTTGCCGTTGTTTTCCTGTGTCTGCTTCCATTTGCAGGTCACATAAGCTGCGGTCTTTCCGAGCATCTCGACGCGGAGGCCCGTAACGTCGAGTGTGACATTTGAGAGCTTGCCGTATATCTTTTCGTTGACGCTTTTGACCTCGTCCCAGCCCTGAGTCGCGGTGCCGTTGTTGTTAAAGATAAGCAGCTTCGGGTCTTTTGCGTAAACGCCCATCACTTTGTTGACGTCGACCTGTTTGATGCCTTCGACAAGGCGGTCAAACGCATCACGCACGCCTTGCGCCGGATCGATCTTGCCGACCGCGCCTTTTTGAGCAAAAGCCGACAACGCGAAGATCATTATTATTGCTGTTCCAAATAAAAGTCTTTTCATAAAATGCACACCTCACGCCAAAATTATCACATATTTTCGTTTGTACGGTTCAAGAAAAAGAAATTTGGCCGCGGATGAACACAGATAGACGCGGATAAGAAATATTTCTTTCTATTTGTTTTTCTCTGCGTCCTCTGCGATCTCTGCGTTTAAAAAATAAACTTTAACGCAGAGATCGCTGAGAACGCTGAGTAAGAACGATGCTGCACGATTTCGTCGAGCGGAAATCGGTTATTTGCACGATTTGGTAGAGGGTTTGCCGTGGGCACGCTCGTTTACACTCGCGTTTCCGCCTTTTATCGAGCCTAAAGGCATAACTCTTACGAGCGGTATGATTTTTGCAGAAAAGCGCAGTATTAAAGTATTAGGTTGAAGTCCCTGAGTTCAACTGCTCTTCCGACGAAAAAAAGAGTCAGCAGGAGGATGTTTTTATGCGAGTAACGGGTAGGTTGATCGGGCCGTTTATTTTGGCGTTGGCGTTTTTGGTGCTCAGCCGTGTTTTTATTTTTGGAGCGACGCCTGCGCAAACGCTCAATCTGCCGGATGAACAGAGCGGCTACACTATTGAAAATGACGACGTGCCGGACGTGACGGCGCGGGTTGCGCGAATCAGTTTTTTGAAAGGCGATGCACAAATCAGGCGCGCTGACGGAGGCGATTGGGAAAGAGCGACGATGAATCTGCCGGTTGTTGAGGGCGATGAGATCACGACCTCGGGCGGTTCAAGGCTTGAGATACAGTTCGATAATAATCAGCATCTTCGCCTCGCAGAAAATACTTATTTGAAGATCGTCCAGCTTAAAGATGAAGGGATTGCTTTGAGCCTTTCGCTTGGAACGATGAGCGTGACGATCAAGCGGTTTGATAAGGACAAATCGTTTTTTGAGGTCGATGCGCCGAAGACGACGATCGCCGTGCAGAAGGCAGGCATTTACCGCATTGACGCAGGGCAAACGGGCGACAACGATATTCGCGTGAGCGTGATCGAAAACGGCGAGGCGCGAGTTTATTCTGAGAGCGCCGGATTTACGTTAAAGAGTGGCCGCAGCTCACTTGTTCACATTGACGGAACGAATGCAGGCGAGTGGGAAGGCGGTGATTCGGCTCGTTATGCGGACGAATTCGACACTTGGACAGAGACACGCGATTCCGTGATCGCGCAGCGGCTCAAAGACGCGTTTTACGACAAATATTACGACAACGATATTTACGGCGCCGACGATCTCGATGGCAACGGCGAATGGATCCATACGGCAAAATACGGCGACGTTTGGCGGCCATATCGAAACGCGACGAGCCATTATGCCGATTGGTCACCTTACCGTTACGGGCATTGGCGATGGGTGCCGCCGTTTGGTTGGACGTGGGTCAATGATGAGCCCTGGGGCTGGGCGACTTATCATCACGGACGCTGGCTGTTTGACGACGGTTACTGGTATTGGTCGCCGTACGGATATTATCGTCCGGCTAGAAGTTGGTGGTTCCCTGCGTTGGTTGTGCTGAATGTTTATAACAACAATGTGTGCTGGTATCCGCTACCGTATCATTACGGATATTACAACTACAATCATTATTACAATTCCCATCATCACGGCGGACATCACAACGGTGGTGGACATCATCAACCGCCGGTCATTTATCCGACAGGCGGTATAAAGGTGCCTCACCAACCGCCAGGACCGGTCAAATTACCTGCAAGCGCCGTCGCGGCTGTGGACATTGGTGATTTCGGAACTACAGTCAAGCCGGTCAAGACAGCGCCGCTAAGCATGGCAAATAGTGTCCTTACAAAGAAGGTCGCTGAATTGAACGATCCCATTCTTCCGGCATACTCTTCCGTGACAAAAAAGAACACGCGCGAGATCGTGGTTGACCGGCCAAAGGCAGACGTTGTTGCTGCTCAAACTAAGGTCGGTGCCGCTCCGCGAAAATCTGATGCGCCTTTGGACAAGGAACTTCGAACGGTGCGCGTATTCGGCGGGCGTGAGCCGTTAGTGAAATCCGACGACTCGGGCAGTGTCAAGACTTCGAATAACAATAGTTCAGACACGCGCGACCCACGAAAAACTGGAGCGGTGGTTCGTCAGCCGACGGTTAAGCAAAGCGAAACGACTCCGCCGGTCAGACAGGCTCCGGCTTACACGCAACCGACAAAGACGCGCGACGATTCAGAAATCAAGACGGTGCGAACGCCGCCCAGCGATCCGCCGGTCAAACAGGGACCGACTCGATCCGAGCCGCCTGTCAGGCAGCCGCCGAGATCAGAACCTGCACCGACGAAACAGCCACAGCGCTCCGAACCTACACGTTCCGAACCGGCAAGACAGCCGTCTGTCAAGAGCGAACCAAAACAGGAAAGCAGGCCGTCAAAGGCTGACAGCGGAAGCAGAAAGACGAAGGAAGGTTAGGCCGTTAAAATAACTTAATTTTTTTAACGCGGATGACGCGGATTAAAACGGATCAATAAAAAAATCCGTTTGATCCGCTCTATCCGCCTGATCCGCGTTCAAATTTGTTTTAGTTCTGAAGAAAGATCGAGCGGTCGATCTGTGCCGGATTGCCGACGACGGCGAAGCGCAAGTTGCGCATGTATTTGTCAGCCACGGTTTGCACGTCGGCGGCTTTGACCTGGCGAATGCGGTCGAGAAATTCGAACGAACGGCGCCAGCCAGCGCCGATCAATTCATATCGAGCAAGTTCACCGATCTGCGCGGCGCTCGTCTCCTGTCCCATATAGTAGGTTGTAAGAAAATTGCCCGCGACCTCCGACACTATGTCGTCGGTGAGCCTCTGCGATCTCAGATTATTTATTTGTTCGAGCATAATGCGAACGCTTTGATTTGCATCGACAGACGAAACGGAAATGTTCGCAGTATTTACCGCAAAATTATTTATCTCAGCCGCAGGCGCATAGGAAAGCTGGCGCTTGGTGCGCACTTCCTGCGTCACCAGTTGATGCAAAATGTTAACCGCGACCTGCATAGCATAATAATCGTCGTCTTTAAGCGAAGGCGCATTGTAAACACCCTCGACGTAATTCGTCGGAATGTTCGGGCGGGCGACGATGTCGAGCGTCGGTTTTGAAAAATTGAGCGGCGGGAAAGGCTGTTCCTTATAATCGCCGCGCGGCAGTTTGCCGAATGACGCGGCGATGCGCGTCTTGAGTTCATTTGCATCGAGGTCTCCGACAAAAACGAGCAAGAGGCGCGATGTTTCCATGATCTTTTTGTGATAAGCGATCAGGCCCACAGCATTAAAACTGTTGATAGTTGCCGCAGTGCCGCTGACATCATTCGAATATGGATGCCCGGCATAGACCACACGCTCGATCGCCGAATCGAGAGCACTTTCTGGGCTGACATCTTTTTCACGCAATGCAGTCAACGTAGTACGGCGGTTGCGTTCGATGTCGTCGGCAGCAAATGCCGGATTTAGGACCACGTCCGTAAAAATATTCCAGACGCGGTCAAAATTCGGCCGCGTCGCTCCCATCGAGACAATGCTGAAATCCTGTCCGGCCGTCGCTCCTATCCCGCTGCCAGTTCTGGAAAGTTCACGGCGAACCATCTGACGCGTATATTTATTCCCGGCTTCGATAGCGGATCTTAATGCGAGATCCTCGATACCGGCATTTTTCTCATCGACGTTTCGCGCTCCTCCGCGAATGAATAACGCCGCTGCAACAGTCGGCGAAGAAGGCCGGCGTTTGACGAGCACCTTGAGGCCGTTGACCTCAAATTCTGTGACCTGTTCGGCGGCTGAAGAACTGTCTGTTCTCGTAGTTTGAGCAAAGCTGATACTGAACGAAAGCAGGAGCAGTAGAAGTATGCCGATTTTTGACAATACCATTTTGTTTGGTTTCTGAATCATAAATATTTTTCAACGCAGAGAACGCAGAGAGTTATAATATTTTTTATCTCGGCGTCCTCAGCGTTCTCCGCGTTTAAAACTGACTGCCTTATTTTCCTCCGATGAGATCTTGTTCGGTCAGATTTGCCACGGTTTTCGACGCGGGTGCTAGCAGTGCGAGGGCGACATGGGGTTTGTTCTGGACGTAGGTTTGCAGATATTTATTTAACTGCTGTCTTGAGGTCGCTCGCAAATTTTTATGATAACCGCGAAAATAATCTATACCCGTTGATGACCACCAGAAGCCGAGCGTGTGAGCATATTCTGTTAGTTTTTCCCGGTCGAAAAGATCGTTTGATTCGAGAATGGTTTTTGCGCTGTCTAGCTCTTCGTCTGTGAAATAAGCGGGACTTGTAAATGCGGCGATCTCGGCGTAGGCGGCTTTCAGAGCGGCTTTTGCCTTATCAGGCGTCGTTACCAAGATGAGCTGGATCGGGCCAACGTTTCTTTGCGTGTAATATCCAAAATTAGCTGACGACGTGATCCCGCTATCGACCAAATTACGCTGAAAGCGCGAATCGGGCTGCGTGATGATATATGAGAAAACGTCGGCGGCGTAAGTCGCTTCGTCGTCCTTGCCGATCGACGGCCCTTGCCAGCCGATCTCGATAAATACGTTATCGCCCTGATCTTGCTGCTCGACAGTCTTTTCGATCACAACACTTTCGCTGTTGGCGAGCGGCGGATGCTCGACGAGCGGAAATTCCTTGAAGGGGTCAAGTTTCCGCCGTTCCCATGTGCCCATTATCTGTTCGGCGAGACGAAAAACTTCGTCAGGCTTAACATCGCCGGTAACAATAAGTGCGGCGTTGTTCGGGACGTAATACCGCGATTGAATGAGCCGCATCTGCTCGGTAGTTGCGGCAGAAACTGTTTCCCTCGTTCCGGCAGGCATCTTGCGCGACGGAAACTTGTAATAAAGCTTTCGTTTCATCTCGAGATCGAGATATTGATATGGATTTGCTTCGTGGCGGTCGAGCTCGCCGATCACAACCTGCTTTTCGTCAGCGAGATATTTCTCGTCAAACAACGGAAAGCGAACGGAATCATTTATTTGCCTGATCGCCGCAGCGAGATATGGGCTCGTGACGTGATAAAAATAATTTACGACCTCTTCGCGAGTAGAGCCGTTATAAAAACCGAGCTGGCCGCTGTCTTTTAGATATAATGTGTCGCCAATCTGCGGTTTGAGTTTTAGAGCGTTGCTACACTGTGCGATATAGTTTGGTGAAAAGCGGTTCATCGCCGGAACTTCTTCGCACTGCGAAAGGCGCACGGCGAGATTCTGCTTAAAGAACATATGCTCGAACAAATGCGACAGGCCGTTGTACTCGGGCGGCTCGGTAAACGAACCGTTGCGCACGTCAAGCTCGACCGTCACGAGCGGTATGCTCGAATCCGCGAGGACAATTACCTCAAGGCCGTTCGCAAGGGTTTTTGTGACGATGGGTATCTCATAGGGAACTTGCTGAGGTGTCGCTTTAGCCGGTGCACGCTCGTTTACACTCGCGTTTCTGCCCGGCGCGCGCTTCGCCTTTTGTGCAAGGCTCGCGGCCGGCAGAAATGATACTATCAGGAACAGGACGAGAAGATATTTTTTCACTAAAGGGCTCCTTTTGAAGCAAAAGACTCTTTTAAAAATGTAACACATGGAGAGAACATAAATGGAACGCGACAATTTGATGCACGGCGCCCGCACAGCGTTGAATACAGATTTGGATATTCGAGCCTGGGCCGAGAATTATCTAAAAGAAAAAACACGCGAAGAAAATACGCAGATGAGCGAAGAAGAGTTTGAAAAACACTGGCGCTTCCACAAGCCCGAGATCATGCACGCCGGCGCGGCCGAGGCGATGCAAGCGTATCGGGAAAGTAAAAAGTAAAAAGGCAAAAGGAAAAAAAAGAAAGGCAAAACCGGTTTCTTCCGATTTTGCCTTTTTACTTTTGCGTTTTTACTTGCGTTAAACGCCCGGCATTGCTTTCTTAAGTGGCTTGAGCAGTATGGCGAGTACCACGGCCATAACAAGCGCCATCAATGCCAGAACTAAAAAGAATGTCGATTGCAGCCAGATGTCCCAAAAGATGCCGATCTGGGTCAGCTTGTTGCCGATAGCTGTTGCCACAAACCAACCGCCCATCAGCATTCCACGCATACTGATCGGAGCCACCTTGGATACAAGCGAGAGTCCCATCGGCGACAGCATCAGCTCGCCTAATGTAACTATTGCGTAGGCGAGGATCAGCCAAAATGGCGAAACACGGAACAAGTAAGCATTTTGCAGAAATGCGTTTTTGTGAGCATCGCCCTGTCCGGGAGCGACCTTGTTCACGGCGGCTATGAGCTGCTGCTCACCTGACGTTGTGGCCTTTGTGGCTTCGTCGGTTTTTGGCGAAAATTTTACACCGTCGATCAGGTTTTTGCCGTCATCGCCTTTGGCAGCCATCAGCTTATCAACAAGGTCTTTGGGCACGCCTTGAGATACGAGGTTGGTCGCAGCTCGTTCGTTAATCCGGAAAGAGCCCGCCGATAGCTGATCGGCCGTTTTCGCCATCCCTTCGCCGATCGACGCCCCGAAATAGAGAACAAGGAACGAGATACCGGTGAGCGTCATTCCGATAGCCATCTTTGTCGGCGTTGACGGTTCCTTACCGCGTTTGTCGAGGAAGCCCCAAAACCAAACGAGCGGAAACGTTAGTGTCAGAACCCAAAATGCGTTGATCGAATTTGAGATCGTTCCGGTGACGTTCCAGGCAGTGTTGTCGTCTGCCCAGTAGGTCAGCGTTGAGCCGTTTTGATGAAATGCCATCCAGAAAACGATCACGATCGCGAAAACAACGATCAGGGCAAAAACACGTTTCCAGTTTGGAACGGTGTCCATCAGAGCCTGTTTTGCCCGGGATTTTGCCAGGTCACTGCCTTCCTCGGCATGCGGCAGATCGACCACGTCGGCCTCGATGCCGGCGGCTTTATCTGAACGAGCTTTCTGTCGGGCAGCAAGCGCATTCGGATCCTCGACCAGGGTCTTAAATTTCCAGAGAATGCCGACCGAGATGACCATTCCGAAAGCCGCAACCGCAAACGCGGCGTGAAATCCCGCCATCTGGCGGACGATCTCCATTATTATCGGTGCAATAAACGCACCGACGTTGATGCCAAAGTAGAAAATGTTATAAGCACGATCTTTCAAATGGCTGCCTTCGGGATAAAGGTTGCCGACCATCGTTGAGACATTAGGTTTAAAGAAGCCGTTGCCGATGACAAGACAGGTCAACGCCAGATAGACAGCCCATAATGCAGGGATCGACAATAAACCATGGCCGGCCATAAAGAAGAAGCCGCCGATCATCACGGCTTTGCGGTAGCCCGTGATTCGGTCGGCGATAAGGCCGCCGATCAGCGGACTGGCATAAACGAATGCGAGATAATTTGAATACAGCGCCGTAGCCTCGGCCGCGGTCCATCCAAACCCCTGCGTCGAATCGCGAAGGTAAAGCGTAAAAAGGGCCAGCATCGAGTAAAAGCTGAACCGCTCCCACATCTCAGTCGCGAAAAGGACGTAAAGTCCTTTAGGATGTTTGCCTGATTCGCCGACAAAACTGCCATTTCCTATCGTATCTGCATTTGCGCTCATCGGTTTTCTTTCCTTTGTTGTTTTAATTTACGGGAAGAGTTAGGCAAAATATAGCAGATAAATTGGTTATCTAAAAGGGAAATCAATATATATGTAGGCGAAGTTGTAGTCGGGCTTTGATGAAACAAAATGATTTTCATAATTCTGGCAATTTGGTATGGCTATAAAAAGGCACGATCTACAGGCCGAAATCCATGGTTATGGGCGGCGTTCTCGGGCGGTGTGTTTCTCGGCACGCAGTTATTGGTAGGTATTGGATTTGGATTTTTGATCGGAATTGGCGAGGAGTTGTGGGGTTGGGATGAAAGTGCATTGAACAAATATGCGCTCCTTCCGAATATTGCCGCTATCTTTCTAAGCTTCGCGGCGCTTTTGTCGGTATTTCGATATTTAGACAAAATTCCTGACGATCCGCCAGTGTTCGATCCGCCGCCGCCGCCCACTTTCAGCGGGCAGGATTAATTGCAATTTGCGGGAAAACGGAGATTAAATTAAACTAATTTTTACGCCCTTGTAGCTCAACGGCAGAGCAGAGGACTCATAATCCTTTGGTTGTAGGTTCGAATCCTTCCGAGGGCACCATTCTTTTTAGTAAGGCTAAAACGAAAACGTGTAGGACACGCCCGGTTTTGTGCCGCGAATCATCAGGAACGTAAGGCTGTGCGTGTCGTTAAACGAATAGGTCAGCGTCGGATGAACCTTTACACCATCAAACTGTATCAGCGACGTGAGATCTTTTCTTAATCTTATACTCATCCCGCCAATGGCTCGAAAGCGATGTTCATAGGTTCCAAATACCACTCCAAAATAAGGCGCGATCGGTAATCCGGTCCAATACTCGAGGTCTTTGCTGGCCGTGAGGTAAATCGAGTCGCCCTTTGGCGTTCCGATGCGGTCGGAGCTATAGCCGAAAATAACGGCCGGGCGATTCTTTGTTTCGGTCACGGGTATCAGGGTGAGAAGCGGGTGAACTTCGCCTACTTTTGGATTGTATTCGACGCCAAAATGAATTCGCGGTTTCCAGCGATAGATCAAAGTCGAACGCACGGCTGCCCGATCAATTTGCCCACTCAGCAATCTCAAACCAAAAGTAAACTTCTTTGGATTAGTGGCCGTCCCCCGGACAGCCTGGCCTTCGCCCGGTCAGACAGGTCAGGCAGGCACGAGCGAACTATTCTCTTGCTTATTCTTCTTAGCGACCTTTGATGCGGCTGGCATGCTTTCAAGTATGAGCCTGTCAAGTTCCTTACGAATGACCGCAGGTTTAATAATGCCGATCGTTCGCCAAACGATCTTGCCTTCGCGGTTGATGATAACTGTCGCAGGCAACACATGTCCGACGCCAAAGCGTTCCATGTCCGCAGTCGTCGCTCCAAGCCAGACGGGGAAGTTGATTTTGACCTCACGCGTGAATTTAAGAACCTTTGCCGATTCGGCTGCGTCGTCGCCGCTCGCACCGATAACCTGAACTCCCGTTGCGGCGTATTCATTTTGTATTGCCGACAAGTCGGGCATTTCCTTTCTGCAAGGCAAGCACCACGTTGCCCAAAAGTTGAGGACAACAAAGCGGCCTTTATATTGAGCAAGGCTTACGTCGGCTCCGAAAAGGTCTTTTAGGCTGAGCGAAGCGTCGTCGGATTGCGGTTTGGGTTTGACAGTTGGTTCTTTCAACACTTTGATCGCATCGACCTTGATAAAATTCTTGTCCTTGACGGTGCGAACCACGCCTGCGATCTCGACGGTTTTCGGCACAAATTCGAGAAAGTCTTTTTTGGTTTTATAAGCTCCGCGTTCGAGCGTGTAGAGAGTAAACCCTTTTCCATCTTCGACGGCGAGAGCCTGCGGCAAGCCTTTTCCCGAACAATCTAGAGCGCAGTCAATATCGGCTGGCGTGCCATAAGGATCGGTCTTGCGGTCGGATGCCTCAAACCAACAGAGCGAGCAAACGACCTGGCCCTTCAGGGTGACGGTGCTTTGGCCCGCAACTGTAAAGGTAAAAATAAGGAGTGAAAAAATAACTGCGAATGATCTCATAATTATATTTGGTTGAATTAAATTTTCCGTGTGATCCACGATGTTTTTGAGAGAATCGCGGATCACACGAGAGTCATTGACGACGGAAATCTAGACCGCAGGTGCGGCTGTCATTTCCTTGTTCGTCGTTCTTTGACAACAGGTGCAGCAGCATCCACTGCCGTCAGCCTTCATTTCATGCTTGATGTGATTGCCGGACATCGAGCCGGCATTGTCCATTTTCATGGGCTTGCCGTCGGCGTCCTTATTCATCATCGGGCATGAAGTTGTGCCTTCGGTTTTGACGACCGCTGTCGATGCGTCTCCTGTTTTCATCATCGGACAGCTTTTGGCATGATCCATTTTTATGGGGTTGCCTTCAGCGTCCTTTTTCATCATCGGACACGATTCAGCGTCGCCATTGCAGCATTCGCAGTCCTCGTGCGCCGAAGCAACTTCCTTACCCGAAGCGTCTTTGCCTTTCATCGGGCAGGAATCGCCGTGACAGCAGCAGCACGAAGCGGCAGCAGTGGTGACGTCGGCATTCGACGCTGAAGAGTAAACAACGATGGCGAGCCCAAATACGAGCATCGCCGATATAACAAGAAATATTTTCTTTTTCATTTTAGTTCTCCGAAAATTTAAAAACACTCTGAACCGCAGCTCGAAAAACTGCGGCAAAAACGGCGCGACACGCGTCGCACTCGGCGGCGTTTTAAATTCGGAAAACCTGATTGCGGACGCGCTCAAAGCGCAGGTCGTTGGGCGGCGGGCGATAATAGTATTTCGGTATCTGGCGTGAGCGAACCAGCGGCGAGACAAAGACGACGGTTTCGTTCGTAGTCGCTGCTACAATTGCGAATTCAATCGAAGTGTCGGACTTTTGCTCAAGCGGTGCGGCAAAAATGCTGACCGGCATACTGCAGCAGGTTACCGAACTAACCTTAAAAGCTATGTTCTCTGATGTCTGGCCGTTGTTTGAGCGGTTGCAATGCTCCGAGGCTTTCTTCTTGAGCGGGCAATGAGCAGCGTCGGCCTTGACGGGCGTTGCACAATAGGCGAGGCACAGCATGCCGCCCACGTTGAGGCAAAGGAACGCAATTACAAAAAGCGAGAGAAGTTTTCTGTGTTTTTGGCCGAACTTCATTGCAAAAAACATTATACAACTATTTTTGTTTCGTGAAGGAATATTTTGTCACTCTTTCGAGGGTGTGTAGAATGATCAAGCCAAAGCGAACGATGTAATTACGAGACAAATATACGAGCGAGCCCGATGAGGCCGCCCGCTAGAACGACCCAAAGGACATCGATCTTTAGCCGGAAGAGTGCAAAGAAAGCCGCGATGCTGATTATGAGAGCGAACCAGTTGATGTTTCCCCCGAAACCTGTTGGGAATATGACGGCGGCACCGAAGACAAGGGCGAGATTGAGAATGACGCCGACGACCGCAGCCGTCACGCCGGAAAGTGCGCCGGACAGTGACTTGTTGCCGCGAAGTTTCTCTATGTAAGGTGCTCCGAGAAAGATGAAAAGGAACGACGGCAGGAACGTTGTGTAGGTTGTGATCAATGCACCGGTGACGCCGGACGCGAATGGTGACATTCCGTTGGCAGGATTGTTCCATCCGGCCATAAATCCGACGAATTGCAAGACCATGATTAGAGGCCCAGGTGTTGTTTCGGCCAGCGCGAGTCCGTCAACGGCCTGTGTCGGCGTGATCCAATTGAACGGAGCGGCCGTTACTGCCTGAGTGACATACGCGAGCACCGCATACGCCCCGCCAAACGTAACAAGCGCGGAAAGAGTAAAGAATTTGTATTCGTCAGTGTGCAAACTGCCGTAGCCACGCCATGCGATCAATGCGGCGAAAGGCAGGATCCATAGAACAACGCCGACCGCGAGAGTTTTCA
>JANMDA010000009.1:0-1910 GCA_031376085.1 Chloracidobacterium sp. | reverse complement strand
AAATATGATCGGCAAGAAAGTCGATAGCGCTACAATATAGTTGTCAAAATAGTTGTCAAAATGGATCTGCTACAAGAATATTCGAATATTGTGAGTGCTTTGGAAGCTCAGGGTATCGATTATGCCACTTGCGGTGGTTTGGCGATGGCTGTTCACGGATTTGTCCGTGCAACTAAGGATATTGATATTCTTATTTGCCGGGAAGACCTTGACGCAGCATTTGCCGTGGCCAGAAAATTTGGGTATGACATCGAAGGATTACCATTGGACTTCGACGGAGGCCAAATGCAGATCAGAAGGCTATCGAAGATAGAGCCGGAGTCGAAATCGCTAATCACAGTCGACTTCCTGCTTGTTACAGAAAAGACAAAAACAGTATGGAAAAGCCGGGAACGTGTAACCTGGGGATCAGGCAGCGCTTGGGTTGTTTCACGAGAGGGCTTGATCGCGATGAAAACTCACGCTGGACGAGATCAAGATTTAGTTGATATCAAACGGTTGCAGGAGGAAATGGACGATGAAGGTTGATATGTCGCCTGAGGCGATTGCGCGCAGACTTAACGAACTAAACCAACTTTGGAAATTGTGTACAACCCTTAGTCGAGCACGTCGAATCTCTTCCGCCAATCCCACAAAAAACATTCAAGCCTCGGATGCCAAGAAATAATCTCTCGTATGGCTGGGTGATCGTCGTTGTCGCGACGCTTTCGCTTGTCGTGAGCAACGGTCTGGCGATTGGCGGGCTGCCTCCGTTTTATAGGCCTATACGAGAGGAGTTTGTTCGTATTGGTGCGGTTGATTCCGCGCGGGCTGAGAGTTTCATCGCTAATTGCGCGAATATCACGTTTTTGATGTCGGGCGTTTTTTCGCTGCTGGGCGGTTGGTTGATCACGAGGTTTCGGCTTAAAACTTTGATGCTGGTTGGTTGTGCGTTGCTTGGGAGCGGGTTGCTGCTGCATTCTCAGGCTGAGACGGCTGACGTAGTTTATGCGGCGCGTTTTCTGATGGGAGCATCGTTAGGTTTTATCGGAGTCGCTCCGTGTGTTGTGCTTGTTTCGAATTGGTTCGATGCGGGACGAGGAACTGCGTTGGGAATTGTGCTGACTGGGACTAGCCTCGGCGGATTCCTGATACCGCTCGTCGCCGCTCCGATGATCGCAAGCTACGGCTGGCGAACCGCGATGCTGGGCGTCAGCTCACTTGTGTGGCTGGTGCTGATGCCCGCGATCATATTTTTCGTCCGCGAATGCGAAAGCCCGCACGTTAGTAAGGGCGAACCACTCAACTCTGTCGATGGACAAACTTTAACCGAGACCATTCGCACACCTCTCTTCTGGTTATTCGGCCTGTGCGCGGCGCTGGTTTTTTATCCGATCTTTGTTACGAGCCAACAGTTCATTCTCTACTTGCAGACGCCAAAGATCGGTGTCTCGGCGGAGACTGCTGCATTTGCTCAGTCGGCACTGTTTGCTGTCAGTATCGGAGGCAAGTTTCTTGCGGGGGCTTTGAGTGACAAGTTTCGGGCGGTGCGGGTGATCGTGGCTTGTGCGGCGTTGATGTTTGCGGCTTCGCTTGTTTTGCTTTTCCTTACAGAAAGCAATTCGCTGCTTTTTCTATTGCCTTTTGCGCTTGGATACGGTGGGACGTTTGTGTTGTTGCAGCGGCTTGCGTCCGACTTTTTCGGCCGTCGCGAAATCGGCAAAATCCTCGGCCTCATCACCCTCATCGAAGTCACCGGCGCCGCCATCGGCGGCGGCATCACCGGCTATCTCGCCGACCAAAACGGCGGCGATTACACTTATGCATTCTACGGCGTATCCATCGCCGCCAGCCTCGCATTTCTCGCAACGCTCGCGATATTTGCTCTTGCTAACAGCAAAAGTAGGACAGATTATATTGAATGAAAGGTG
>JANMDA010000365.1:0-4776 GCA_031376085.1 Chloracidobacterium sp. | reverse complement strand
GCGATCATCGGCGTGATCGACGAGATAGATATTTCGAGCTAATATTCGAGACCTATAGGGCATATATGTCTCATACGTCCTTGATTCTAATTTTCTAATAAATGCAGATTGCACGCGTCATCGGTAATGTTGTCTCGACGGTGAAGAATGAAACGCTGCACGGTCGAAAATTCCTGATCGTGCAGACGCTCGATGCCGACCTTAAGCCAAAAGGGAATCCAACAATCGCGCTCGACGCCGTCGGCTGCGGTGTTGGTGAACTCGTCTTCTGGTGCCGCGGCAAAGAGGCTTCGTTCCCGTTCAAACGCGACGAAACACCGACCGACTGCACGATCGTTGGGATAATTGATTCGGATAGCCATGTTTTTCAAGGGTAGAGATGTTAATAGCCCGCGTGATCGGTAATGTAGTCGCAACGCAAAAAAATCAGCGTTACGAGGGAACGCGGGCAATGCTATGCCGCCAGATCACGCCTGAAGGCGAGGATATGGATTACACATGCATTGCCCTTGACTCGGTAAATGCGGGTGAAGGCGACATCGTCATTATCGCCCAGGAAGGCTGGTCCGCCTCGACAGCCGCTACCGGACGAGCAGGGGCAGCCATAGATTCTGCCATCGTCGGTGTGGTCGATTATATAGATCTTTTACCCAAGGAAGGAAAATGAAATCCCACAACGACCTCCAGAATTCTCCCGATGTGGCAACTTTATTCGCCGCAATAGAGAAGATCAACCACCGGCTCGATAAGCTGGAAGGTAATCACGCGACGTTTATCGAGATAAAGCCGGCCCATCCAAGTCTGGACAAGCTAAACATTGCCGAAGCGATCGCCGATTCCATTTTCGGCAGCGAGTTCAAAGAAAAGGCCTGTCAGTTTGAGCCTGACAAGCCTTGCGATCATTGTTCTATGTGTAATTCGCGAGGATTTTGAACTACTGCGCGGGTTTTCTCAACGTATTTGCATCTCCAACACTTGGAGCCGACTTTGCTCCCGGCTCAGCCGTGAAATAAGGCTCTTCCTTAAATCCAAGCAAACCAGCAGTCAATACAGCCGGGAACGAATTCCGCGTTGTATTGTAGGTCGTGACCATGTCGTTAAAATCCGTCCTTGCCGTATTTATGCGATTTTCTGTGCCAGCCAGTTCGTCCTGCACTTTCATAAAAGCTTCGGTCGATTTCAAAACAGGATATTGTTCCGTCAGGCTAAGGAGCCGTCCAATCGTGCCTCCGAAGGAATTGTTCGCGTCGATGATAGCCTGTTTTTGCTCGGGCGATTTGTCGCCGTCGGCACCTGACGGTGCGGCTTTTGAGGCATCCAGCAATCTTGAACGCGCTGCTGCGATCTGGCTGAAAACCTCCTGTTCCTGAACGCCGGCCATCTTAGCCGTTTCGACCATATTCGGAATCAGATCGGCCCGACGCTGCATTGAGCTTTCGACATTGGCCCATTTGCCTTTGACCTGCTGCTGTTTGGCGGTGAGGTCGTTGTAGCTGCATCCGCTCAAGGCAAACGCCGCACATAATACGATAGATAATAAAATTGCTCTTTTCATTGTTTTGTTCTCCTTATTTTCCGATCGCGTCTACAGCGTTGATAACGTTCTCGATCTGCTCCATATAATCGCCAAAAAGCTCATTAGCTGTTGTTTCGTCTAATTTGGCGGTGAGATTATTCTCACGAATATTGAATATTTTTTCAAACGGCTCTCCGTCGATGCCGATATGTTGAGCTGTTAGTGCGACGATCTCGTGTTTTGTCACAGGCGGCGTAATGCCTTTAAGAATGAGTACCGCACGAAAAAGTGCAGCAAAACTAGCCAAACTGTCACCCATCAAACTTTTCAAACCATCGACCGACATAGACGCCGGTATGTATTGGCGTCGCAGTTGGATAAGTTTACTTCGCAGCTCGTACTCGGCCTGCAGGCGAAGGAATTTGTCCGATATATGCAGATCGGCAAGCACATCGGGGCCATAGAGCACTTTGCGGGCAATGCTCATCTGGTGAAATTCGATAGGGAATACATCGGATGCATTCTGTAGCTCTGAAACAGTGAAATAAACTGGAACAGGGTTTCCAAGACGGGCCCATTCGCGAACGCAGGCCTGAGCATTTCTCAGATCCACCGGACCTATCTTATGCAGTGCGATGAGGATATTATAGTCCGATTGCTTCGGCACGAAATCGCCGGCCGCCGCTGAACCATACAAGATGACTGACGACAAATTCTTGCCGTGCGTCGACCTTAGATCGTCGATAAATTCTGTGAATTGCTGCATGATCTACCAATCACCTCCCGAGCCGCCGCCGCCAAAATCTCCACCACCGCCAAAACCACCCCAACCGCCGCCACTGTCCGACGAACCGCCCCAGTCACTCGACGATGACCTGCCTGAAAGGCCTGATCCAATAATTCCACCAAGAATTCCGGATGCTATATTGCCAGCAACACCGGAGCCGCCGCCAAAACCGCCTCCGCCCCAGCGATCGCGGTCACCTCTCGTCGGGCCGCCTTTTGACCGCGTAAAGATTATCAATAGAATAATAAACAGTACTACACCACAGCAAAATAAGCCGAACATTCCGCCGCCAGTCGAGTTTTCTGTTCCTGCGACCGGTTTCTGCGGTTGGGCCGCAGTGTTGCCCTTATTTCTGATCGTCGTAATGTACGCATCAATAGTGTCAGAGATTCCTTTGCCGTAGTTGCCTTTTTTAAATTCGGGGACGAGATATTGCCTCTGAAGGCTTCCGACGAGGCCGTCGGGCAATTCGTCCTCAAGATTTCTGCTTGTTTGCGTAAAATATTTTCGATCGTCGATAGCAACAAACAGCAGAGCGCTAGGATTATCATCTTCTTTCGAACCGATCTTCCAACCGCGAGCCACGGCGAGAGAATAATCGCCAATGTTACGCTCGCCGGTCGTTTTGACGACAGCAACGGCGATCTCGACCGATGGATCTGTAGTTTCTTTTAAGTTTTTGAGTTTGGCCTCAAGCTGCTGTTTCGTGGCGGCGTCGATGGCACCTGCGAAATCGTTTACAAAGCCTGTTGAGTCCGGCAGCGGGGAAGTGTTTATCGAAAAAGGCTGAGTTTCCTGCGCGAAAAGCGAGGCCGTCAGCAGCATGATCGCGGCCAGGAAAAAAACAAATTTACCGAAGTCGATAGGTTTTTTCATTATGTCGCGATAATTCGCCAATCTATAAACAATACGAGAACACCAGCGGCGATGTTCGGTAAATCATGCGTCATGCCTTTTTCACGCCGACGACCTTTGCCCGAAAGATGCGCTTTGCTGCCTGAATGGCAGGATGAGCGTTTGCGTATTCCAGAAGTTCAGCCTCGGTCGGGTCGCTGCTTAGCACAGGCAGCTCGACGGCTGCTTGCTTCGGGGCGATCGCATCTTTGATCTTTGAAATATCATACGCCGGTGCGACAGCGGCCCCCGAACCGTTTGTCACAGTCATTGGCGGTGAATTTACTGCACTTGCAGATCTTACGCCGAGAAAACTCTCAATGATCTTATCAATGTTTTTGATTGGCAAAAGGTCGTCGCCGGTGAGCCTGAGTTTTTCTTCGTAACCGTCGTCGAGCCGCGTGTCATCGATGTGTTCAAGTTCACTCGACGACAGCGACGGCAAGCGAACCGTCGAAATATATTGTTCAATTATCTGCGGTTTTGGTGGGATCGGCTCTTCGTCCAACGGCTCGTCTATAATCGTCACTTCAAATGCAGGTTCGGGAAATTTCTTTTCTGCAACAGGCAAAGATTCAATTTTCAGAGTTTTTTTTTCCGAAGTTTTGTCAGCGGACACAGACGTGGATTGTTGAGCTCCGGTCGCTACCGCTCGCGGTACTGACTTTTGTGGGGAGTCGGACGACAGGGAATCGAGGCGTTCGAGAATGCTTTCGATGGTTGTGACGCTTCGCATTTCGATGAGTTTAACGAGGCCGATCTCAAGGACGTATCGCGGATGAGCGGCTTCGCGGAGGCTGGCTTCTGTTTCGCAAAGGGAATTGAAGAATCGTAAAAGGTCGGGTTCGGTAAAGGAATCGGCCATCGAACGCAGCTCGTCGTCGTTGAAAACGGCTCCTTCGAATAGATGTTTATCGCCGCTGGCGACCATGAAAACGAGCAGATCGCGGAAAAGGCCTAGCAAATCACGGCAAAAGTTCCTCAGATCGTGTCCGCGGGCGATGATGTCGTCAACGACAGCCAAAACTTGTCGCGGCTCGCGTCCGGCGATCGCATTTATCGTTTTTGTGAGTATCTCAACACCTGCAAAGCCGAGAGCATTTGTGACGTCAGCTGCTGAGATGTTGTCGCTCGAAAAACTGATGACCTGATCGAAATTCGACTGAGCGTCACGCATCGAGCCTTCGCCGGAACGTGCCAATTCACGCAAAGCGTCGTCCGAAATGTCAATCTTTTCTACATCGGCGATCAACTTGAGCCTGTCGAATATCTTGTGCAGTGGAATCGTGCGAAATTCGAACTCCTGGCACCGCGAAAGGATCGTTTCCGGCACCTTGTGTAGTTCAGTCGTCGCCATGACAAAAACGACGTTGCTCGGAGGCTCTTCGAGCGTTTTCAAAAGGGCGTTGAAGGCCGATTTTGAAAGCTGATGGACCTCGTCGATGATAAACACCTTGTAACGATCGCGTGCCGGGTTGAAGTTGATGCTGTCGATGATCGTGCCGCGAACATCGTCAATTCCTGTATGCGAAGCGGCGTCGATCTCAAGCACGTCCATCGAACGGCTTTCCGATATCTC
>JANMDA010000336.1:0-3236 GCA_031376085.1 Chloracidobacterium sp. | reverse complement strand
ATCTCGGCATGTATCCGCTTGGCTCATGCACGATGAAATACAATTCGCGGCTTAACGAAAAAGTCGCGCGCATTAGTGGTTTTGCCGGACTACATCCGCTCGCTCCTGAAGAGGAGTCGCAAGGTGCACTCGAATTGATCTGGCGCCTGCAAAACGACCTTTGCGAGATCACAGGTTTACCGGGTATTTCTTTGCAGCCTGCTGCAGGTGCTCAGGGTGAGATGACTGGCGTCATGCTCATACGAGCATTTCTCGATCAGCGTGACGGCGAAGCTTCGAAAGATCGCCGAGTAATATTAATTCCCGAATCGGCCCACGGCACAAATCCGGCGTCCGCCGCGATGTCTGGATTTACCGTCAAGGCTATCCGTGCGACCGCCGAGGGACTGACCGATATGGACCACCTACAAGAGCTTTGCGACGAGGGCGGCGTCGCCGGCATGATGCTCACAAATCCAAATACCTGCGGCATTTTCGAAACCAACATTCGCGAGATATGCAACACGATCCACACCGCCGGCGGCCTCGTTTACATGGATGGCGCGAATATGAATGCGCTCGTTGGCGTTGCGCGTCCTGGTGATATGGGTGTTGACGTTATTCACCTCAATTTACACAAGACATTTTCGACACCGCACGGCGGCGGCGGCCCTGGCTGCGGGCCGTGTTTGTGCTCAGCCGATCTTGCACCGTTCCTGCCAACACCGCGAATTGAAAAGAGCGGCGATACATACAAACTAAACTATGATTATCCGGGCTCGATCGGGAGGGTAAAAGCCTTTCACGGCAACTTTGGCATGATGGTTCGTGCGCTTTCCTACATTTATACGCACGGTGCCGAAGGCCTGAAGGAAGCGACCGAAGCTGCCGTTTTGAATGCCAGATATGTCTCGCACGAGCTTGAAGACACATACGACAAGCCCTTCGAATCCGACTGCATGCACGAGGCGATCTTCTCGCATAAAAACCAGTCTAAGAAAGGTGTCGTTACGCTCGATATAGCCAAACGTCTGATCGATTACGGCTTTCACCCGATGACTGTTTATTTCCCTCTCGTTGTTGAAGGCGCGATGCTTATAGAGCCTACCGAATCCGTCGGCCGCCAAGATCTCGATGCCTTTATCGAGGCAATGCGTGACATCGACCGTGAAGTTCAGGAAAACCCGCAACTCGTCATCGATGCCCCGCATTCAACCCGCATCGGACGCCTCGATGAAGCGACCGCCGCCCGAAAACCGGTCCTTCGCTGGCGCAAAGATATGGAAGCAACCGCAAAATCTGCTTGATAGATTGATTTGCGGTGCGCAAGCCCGCACGTTAGTAAGGGCGGTACACTCAACGTTGTATGTACCGCTCTTACTAACGTGCGGGCTTGCGCAAAAATGATATAATTCGTCAACGTCCAAAAAGGAGAACTTACTATGGAAAGATTTCTGGGAAGGTACTCGACATATATTTATGCGATCCTGCGGATCGTCTCCGGTTTTTTGTTTATGTGGCACGGCTCGCAAAAGCTGCTCGGTTATCCGCCGTCGGGCGGACCGCCGTCGGGAGAAGGCATTTCGCCGCTTATGGCTGTCGGCGGAACGATCGAGCTCCTCGGCGGCATCATGATAATGATCGGATTATTTACGACTGTTGCGGCATTTCTGTCCAGCGGAATGATGGCCGTCGCCTACTTTATGGCGCATTTCAGCATTCAGGCTTTTTTGCCCGTAGTAAATAAAGGTGAATTGGCAGTCATTTACTGCTTTTTGTTTCTATATATAGCATCTCGCGGTTCGGGAGTTTGGAGTGTTGACTCTATCTTTAGAGGCAGCGGTTCAAACGGCAATTAAACGACAAACTTCGGAGCATAATTCACATCTAACCACGGAGGAAAATTATGGAAGACTTTACAACTACATATGGTAATTCGGTGGCACAGGCCGAGCCTTTAGAACGAGCAGCCTTCATCCGCAAAACTTATTTGCTGTTGGCTGGCGCGGTTTTCGCATTCATAGCTGTTGAAGCGTTTTTCTTTTCGACCGGTATTGCCGAGACAATTGCCAAGCTACTTTTTTCAGGCGGAAGCATCGGTTGGTTAGTGGTTTTGGGGTTGTTTATGGGAATCTCGTATCTCGCGAACCGTTGGGCAGTATCTGAAACTTCGGTGGCAGTTCAGTACATGGGGCTCGGCGTGTTTATTATTGCGGAGGCAATAATTTTCATCCCGCTGCTCATGATTGCGATGATATATTCCGGCGATTCGACCGTTATACTCAAGGCCGGCATCGTTTCGCTCGGCCTGTTTGCCGGATTGACATTTACAGTGCTTGTGACGAGAACCGATTTCTCATGGCTCGCACCGATCCTCGCGATCGGCGGATTTGCGGCATTGGGATTTATCATTGCGAGTGCGTTATTCGGGTTTACACTCGGCAATGTCTTTGCTTTTATCATGGTGGCGTTTGCGGGAACATCGATCCTCTATCAAACGTCGAACGTCCTCCATCGATTTAATACTAAACAGCACGTTGCGGCCGCGTTAACATTATTCGCAAGCGTCGCTCTTTTGTTCTGGTATATCCTGAGCATTTTTAACTCGCGTCGATAAACTATGGAGTTTATATGGCTGAAAATTATGCTCCGTGTCCTAAATGCGGAGCGGCTGATCCGAAATTATTGAAGTTCACTTGGTGGGGCGGAGCACTAGGGCCAAAAGTGCTCACGCATGTTAAATGTCAGCAGTGCGGTAATAAATACAACGGAAAAACCGGTGGTGACAATACTGCCGGTGTTGCCATTTACATGGTTGTAGGCGGCTTGATCTCTTTCGTTTTGATGTTCGTGATTTTTTTCTTTTTGTTTAGCCGTTAAACGCACGTAGATTCCGGCGAAAACTCTTCGGCGTTCAGGTTGCCATTTGAGTCTTTCATCAGTATTTCAATTCGGCGCTCTGCCTTCGCGAGCCGCTCACGGCATTCGCGCGACAGCTTGATTCCCTTCTCAAATAATTCAAGGCTTTGCTCAAGCGGTAGATCGCCGCTCTCCAGTTTGCCTACGATCTTCTCAAGCTCAGCGAGCGATGTTTCAAAAGACTTTTCCATAATTATCCCAGAACGGGTGCAATGCACGACTTACCTCCTGAAGATCTCGATGTCCAGGCCGAATCGCCGCAGGCAGAGATGTTGGCCTGGCACTATCGGCTCGGGCACGTCTCGTTCTCAAAGATCAAGCAGATGGCAGCAAGGGGC
>JANMDA010000324.1:0-5044 GCA_031376085.1 Chloracidobacterium sp. | reverse complement strand
ATCCATCGAATGCATATGAGCGGTATGAGCAAGGAATCCGCCGAGAAAATGAAGCCCATGATGGCCGAAATGAAAACAAAGATGAATGCCGAAAAAGCCGCGATAAATGAGCATATCGCAGCTCTAGAAAGGGCTTTTCAGATGGACACCGCAGATGCTGCCGAAATTCAAAGACATTCGGCTGAGTTGGTCATGGTGTTTGAAAAAATGATGCCGCCGGAAAAGAAAATGGATATGTCGGGTAAGAAACCAATGTAATGTGACTGAGGTGCAGAATACGATAAAGGAGAAAAATAATGAGTTGTTGTAGTGATGTAATGAAACCAATCGAAGCGTCGTCTTGCTGTACGCCGCAGGCCACGGCAGCGCAAGCCGCAAGTGCAATGCGTGACTCAGGATGCGGCTGCGCACCTGTTGTTGAAGACACAGAGAATCTTAAACTTATCGGCGTCGTCACTGAACGCGACATCTGTCACAGTGTAGTGGCTGAGGACGTTAGAGCTTCAGAAGTGAGCGTCGAAAAGATCATGCGCCCCGCTTCTTCTTGTTGCGGTACGGATGATTCTCTCGACGAAACGGCGCGGAAACTTAACGAACATCAAACAACGAGCCTGCCAGTTATTGATCAGGCAGGAAGTTGTTGCGGCACGGTCAGCTTGCATCATGTCCGCGAGGCAGAGAATAATAAGAAACTAGCCGTTGGCTTTTGAGATGAAAATTATCTTCTAAGACAAACTATGGAAAAAGTGATTGACCCGATCTGCGGAATGATGGTTTCGCCTGAAACGGCTGCGGGTGAATTTGAATATGACGGTAAGACTTACTACTTTTGCGGCGTCGGTTGCCTGAATAAGTTCAAAACCGATCCCGCATCATTTTTGAAACCAAAAGAAAAAGCCGTCGATCTACCGAAAGATGTTGAATACACCTGCCCTATGCATCCTCAGATCGTGCAGATCGGGCCGGGTTCGTGTCCTATTTGCGGAATGGCCCTCGAACCGAAGGTTATAAGCCTCGACAACAAACCCGACCCCGAATACAGTGATATGAAGCGGCGATTCTGGATCTGCACGATTCTGACGCTGCCCGCATTGGTACTTGCCATGGGAGAAATGTTTACGGCATTTCGCTCGATCGTCTCGCCATCGATCTCGGTCTGGTTACAATTTGTTTTGGCAACGCCAGTCGTTCTGTGGGGCGGATTTCCTTTTTTCCAGCGTGGGGCTGCTTCGATCAAAAACGTCAGCCCGAATATGTTCACGCTCATCGCCATCGGCACCGGAGCAGCATATTTGTTGAGTTTGGCGGCTTTGTTTTTGCCAAATTTGTTTCCGGCATCAATGCGCGATATGCATACGGGCCTCGTCCCGGGCTATTTCGAAGCAGCGGCTGTTATCACAACTTTAGTTTTGCTCGGACAGGTTCTTGAACTGCGGGCACGCTCGCAAACGTCGTCAGCGATCAAGGAACTTCTTCAGCTTGCTCCTGAAGTTACAACCGTCGTTCAACAAAACGGCATAGAAGAGACTGTCGATCTTAGACATGTTCATGCCGGACAAACCTTACGTGTCAAAGCCAATGAAAAAGTGCCGACCGATGGTGAGATCATTGAAGGCGTAACTTCCATAGACGAATCAATGGTCACCGGCGAATCGGTCCCGGTTGAAAAATCAACGGGAAGCAAAGTTATCGGCGGCACGATCAACGGCAATCGCACATTCTTAATGAGAGCGGAAAAGGTTGGCAGCGACACGCTTCTCGCTCAAATTGTCCGCATGGTCGGCGAGGCCCAGCGCAGCCACGCACCTATACAACGATTGGCCGACATCGTGTCCGCCCACTTTGTTCCCGCTGTGATCGTCATCGCGATCGTCGCATTCGTAGTATGGATTGTTTTCGGCAGCTTCGCTTATGCTGTCGTCGCAGCCGTTTCGGTGTTAATAATTGCCTGTCCGTGCGCACTAGGACTTGCCACTCCGATGTCCATAATGGTCGGCACAGGCCACGGAGCGAAAAACGGCGTTCTCATAAAAAAAGCTGAGGCTCTCGAAACACTTGAAAAAGTCAACGTTATCGTTGTGGATAAAACCGGAACACTGACCGAGGGCAAGCCGACTGTGCAGAAAGTCATCGCGTTCGAAAGTTTCGACGAGAATGAAGTCATCCGCCTGGCGGCAAGTCTTGAAAAACTAAGCGAGCATCCGCTCGCCTCCGCAATAGTTGCTGAAGCAGAAGCGAAACAAATCGGCCTAACTTCCGTGTCAGATTTCGCATCTAAAACCGGCGTTGGCATCAAGGGACTAATAGAAGGACGAGAGATCGCCGTCGGATCAGAACCGGGAACGATAGCGACTGGGTTTCTTGCCGAAGCCGATAAATTGAGAAGCGCGGGACAAACTGTGATCTTTATCTCAATAGACAATCAGCCAGTTGCCCTTATTGGCATTGCTGACGCGATCAAGCCATCCGCCAAAGCCGCAATAGACGAACTTCACCGCCAAAACATCGAAGTTGTCATGATGACCGGCGATAACCGTGTCACAGCCGAGGCCGTCGCAAAACAACTCGGTATCGATCAAGTCTTCGCCGAAGTGATGCCCGAAGACAAAGCCGCAAAAGTACAAGAATTACAATCGCAGGGTAAGATCGTCGCGATGGCAGGTGACGGCGTGAACGACGCTCCCGCATTGGCACAGGCGAATGTTGGTATTGCCTTCGCGAGCGGAACCGATGTCGCTATCGAGTCAGCAGATATCACGCTGCTCAAACCCGATCTCGACGGCATTCTCAAAGCGTTAAACCTAAGCCGCTCGACGATGAAAAATATTCGGCAGAATTTGTTTTTTGCTTTCATTTACAACATCGTCGGCGTTCCCATCGCGGCAGGCGTATTGTTTCCCTTTGTCGGCATTTTGCTTTCACCAATGATCGCCAGCGCCGCGATGACTTTCAGCTCTGTTTCCGTCATCCTCAATGCATTACGCCTGCGAAACGCAAAACTCTAACCCGCATAAAAATGAAACCACAGATGGACGCAGATAAACACAGATAAAAAATATCTGTGTTCATCGGTTTTTATCTGTGGTTAATAATTCTTGCTTATCTGCGTCCTCTGTGCTCTCTGTGGTAAATTCTTTTTTATGGGCAAAATCGCACTAGCAATTCACGGTGGAGCAGGTACGATCCTTAGATCGCATATGACACCCGCGCTCGAAGCGGAATATCGCAGCGGCCTTGAAACTGCATTAAAAATTGGTTGGAAAATTCTTGAAAAAGGCGGTAGTTCGCTTGATGCGGTCGAGGCGGCAGTTTGTTCGCTTGAAGATTTCCCGTTATTCAACGCCGGACGCGGTTCTGTCTTTACGCACGAAGGCACGCAAGAAATGGACGCTTCGATAATGAATGGCAAAACGCTAAAGGCAGGCGCCGTCGCTTCGGTCAAAAATATCAAAAATCCGGTTCACCTTGCACGTCTCGTGATGGAACGGACCGATCATATTCTGCTCGCCGGTGAAGGTGCTAATCAGTTCGCCGAGCAAATAGGCGTTCACTTGGAACCGGACGAATATTTCTTCACCGAACACCGCTGGCTGCAACTCCAGGAAGCAATGGCCGCCGGACGTGTGCAGTTAGACCATTCCACTGCAGAGACGCAGAGACGCAGAAAGTCAGAACCGAAACCGGTAGAGACCGCGTCTTCTTCCGAAAATCCGCAATCCGCAATCCGCAATCCGCAATTAGGAACCGTCGGCGCAGTGGCATATGATGCTCACTGTCATCTTGCCGCCGCAACCTCGACCGGCGGCATGACGAACAAAAAGTTTGGACGTGTTGGCGACACGCCGTTGATCGGAGCCGGAACTTACGCCGACGAGACCTGTGCCGTCTCATGCACCGGCCACGGCGAATATTTCATGCTCGGCTCCACCGCTTTCGATGTCGCAGCTCGAATGAAATATAAAGGTTTGAGTCTTGAAGCCGCCGCGCAAGAAACAATCGCCCGTCTAACCGAGATCAAAGGCGACGGCGGCCTGATCGCAGTCGACATTAACGGCAACGTGACAATGCCGTTTAATTCGGAAGGAATGTATCGCGGATCTATCGCTAAGAGTTCCGAAATGAAGATCGAAATTTATAAGTAGTAGATAAAACTATCTAGTCACTTTTCTGCTCATTTGCAAGATCCCTAAACTCCTGCACAAAACGAATATCATCCGGAACGCGGTCGGCGAGTGTAACGACAAGCTCTTTCTTGCGGGCGTATTTGATGGCGTGATGGATAGCATCGCGGCTTTCGGGGATGATGCGGACTGCAGGATCTTTCTTGCTCTTTGCAATTCCTTTCTTTAGCAAGTTGTATGTCTGCTGCTCCTCACGTCCGCGAAGGTAATGTCCGCGGCGGATCACGATACGGTCAAACGTCTCGCCCGCGACCTGGCCAAATTCGACGATGTCTTCATCACGCCTGTCTCCGGTGCCGTTGATAACACAGGTGCGATATTTATTAGGCAGTTTCGAAATAAAGTTAGCTAAACCTCTCAATCCAGCAGGGTTATGGGCGTAATCCATCAGCACAGTAACATCGCCGATCTCGACAAAATTTAGCCGTCCCGGCGTCTGGGCCGTGCCGGAGTTGAAGGTAGTCAACCCGACTCGAAGGTCTTCGAGCGAGACGCCGTGAACAAAACAGGCGAGCGTCGCCGCCAGCACATTCTGCACCATAAATTCGGCACGTCCGCCGTAAGTGATCGGAACATTGGTCACCTTCTCGATCCGAACCTTCCATTTGCCTTTGAGGATCGTGATGTAGCCGTTTTCATACACGCACGATACGCGGCCTCGCTCAGCCCTCCATTTTATGTTCGGATGATTTTCGTTCATCGAGAAACAAACGACCTCGCCCTCGGTCAGATCGCGCATTTTGTAAACAAGCTCGTCTTCGGCGTTGAGAACTGCATAGCCTTTTGGCGAAACGGCGCGAGGAACGACAGATTTCACGCGTGCTTGATCCTCGTGTGTGTTCAAGTCTTTGAGGCCAATATGA
>JANMDA010000312.1:0-7550 GCA_031376085.1 Chloracidobacterium sp. | reverse complement strand
GTCACGATCGATCGGACGTGAGAATAGATAGCCTTGGCCGGCTTTACAGCCTAGCTCACGGAGCTGCTCAAGATGTGCGACGGTTTCGATGACTTCGGCCACAACCTCAATGTCGAGATTGTTCCCAAGCATAAGTATGGTCTTTACGATCAGGCCGCTTTTTTCATTTTCGTCCATGATGTTAATGAACGAGCGGTCGATCTTCAGACGGTCGAAGGGAAAACGCTGCAAATAGCTCAAGCTGGAATAGCCGGTGCCGAAATCGTCCGTCGAAAGCGAAACGCCGAGAGCGTCAAGCTCGGACAAAATGTTCATCGATTTTTCGCTGTGCTCCATGACCGTGCTTTCAGTCACTTCGAGCTTTAGCTGGCTCGCGTCGAGGCCGGTCTTTGATAAAATTTCCTGCACCTGAGCAGTTAGCGTTGGATGCATCAACTGCTTGGCGGACAGATTTACACTGATCGAAAGCGGCAGTTTGAATTTGCGCTGCCACTCGGCAACCTGACGGCACGATTCCTCAAGTATCCATTTTCCGATCTGAATGATAAGGCCGGTTTCTTCGGCGACATGAACGAATTCGTTAGGACCGACGAGTCCGTGAATTGGATGCCGCCAGCGGATCAACGCCTCGAATTCATGAGCACGTCCCGAAGCTAGATCGACTATCGGCTGATAGAGTACCTCAAACTCATTGCGTTCGACAGCGTGGCGAAGATCGGTCTCGACCTGCAGCAGATTCATATTCTGAACGTGCATTTTGCGGTCGAATATTTCGTAGCGTGCCTTGCCCGATTCTTTTGCACGATACATCGCGGCGTCTGCGTCACGCAGAAAATCTTCGGCTTTTCGCTGGACGTTGCCGGACACGATAATGCCGATGCTCGCACTCGTAAAGACCTCGTAATTGTCGATCTTGAAAGGCTCGGAAATCTTCGATTGCAAGCGTTCGGCAACATTTACGACTTCAGGAGTGTCACCGCTGCGGTTCAGCAGGATGACGAATTCGTCGCCGCCAAGCCTTGCGACAACATCGCCCGGACGAACACAGGCTGTCAGCCGTTCAGCGATGGCAACGAGCAGTTTATCGCCGACCACATGGCCGAGACTGTCGTTGATAACCTTGAACCGGTCGAGGTCAAGGAACAGCACGGCGAATTTAGCGTAACTATTGCCATCGGCCCTTTCGACGGCCTTGCTCAGGTGGTTCATGAACTGAACGCGATTCGGCAGGTCGGTCAGTGTGTCGTGATGTGCATAATAACGAAGCTTTTCTTCGGCCAGATTGCGTTCTGTAATGTCGCGAAAGCAGCAAACACGGCCGACGGGCAGGCCTTCCATAAATTGAGGCTGCGAATATCGTTCGTAGAGGCGGCCGTCGCTTAATTCGAGAATCGCCGTCGAAGTGGCCATCGGATCGGAATAGAGAAGGTCGTAATCTTCAATGAACTGCTCGGGATGTTTTAATTGAGGCAGGACATGTTCGACGAGTGCGAGGCCGTTTTTGCTTTCGATAGTTTTTGGATCGATCTGCCACATCTCGACAAACTTGCTGTTGCATGTGACGATCTGACGATCAAGGCTCATCACAACAATGCCGTCGGCTGTGGATTCAAATGTCGAGGAAAAAAGTGAAACGGCGTTGTGCAGAGATTGACTTGCCTCTTTCCGGTCAGTGATATCGATAATAACGCCTTGCCAGCAAAGCAGTTTACCTTCCTTATTTTTTATAAAACAGCTTCGATCGCGGACCCATACCGAATTGCCGTCTCTGCATACAATGCGATATTCATAATCGATACCTTCACCATTCTTCATCGCCTCACGGGTGCCGTTAAGTATTGCATCGCGGTCGTCCGGATGAATAATGCGGTCCCAAATATTCGGATCTGCCATCCAGTCGCCAAGAGGGTAGCCGAACGCTTCGAATGTCGGGCTAATATATATCGGTTTGTATGGCGGCGTCGATTCTACGGCGTAGAACATGACCGGTAGATTTTCGATAAAATCTTGAAATGTGGCATCGTTCGGCGATTGGACGGATTCGCCCAATGCCGGCATAGGTGACGATAATTTCACCTTTCGAACTTTACCGGTCAATTCCTTTGATTTAGAGATCGATCTGTTTGCCATACGGCCGACTGCGAAGGATAAAAATGTTGTGAGGTCGGTGAGGTGAGTTTTAAATAAACTCAATGATTACAACACGAATTCTGTGGTTTTGTATCAGGATCAGTAGTTTTCGAAACGGTGGCGCTCGGGGAGATCAGACTTCTCCTATGGTTATACTAGCATTTATCGGCATACATTGGCTATCTTTTTTTGGGGGGAATGTTGCGACAAACCAGGCATGGGAATGGACGTTTTACTGTTCTGAGGTAAAAGGACTAAACTAGCGGCTACATATGAAAAAAATAATAGCACTATTTTTACTTTTCGCTTTTAGTGTTGGGTCAATAGCTCAAACGATGCCAAAGGATGCAGACCCAAAACTATGGGCCAAAGCACTGTCCATTCACCGAAAAGCGATCATTGTTGACGGCCACAATGACATTGTGTCGCCGATGACTGATGACGATTTCGACTTGGGGACATCCGGTTTTGGCAAGATACATCAGACGGACGGCACGCCGTTTCATACCGACCTTGCAAGATTCAAGGCAGGCGGCATGACAGGTGAGTTTTTCGCGATCTATGTCGGTGGCGAAACATGGAAGGCAGGTAAGGCAATGCCGAGGGCGATCGACATGGTTGACGCGACCTACCGCGAGGCCGAAAAATATCCAAAACAGTTAACAATGTGCACAACCGCCGCCGACATTCGCAATGCAAAGAAAAGCGGCAAAATGTGCGTGCTCATGGGAATTGAAGGCGGTTATGTGATCGAAAATTCACTCGCGGCTTTGCGTGAATTTTACCGTCTTGGCGTCCGATACATGACGCTGACGCACAACGTAACACACGACTGGGCCGATGCCCATCGAGACACGCCGAAGAACAACGGCCTGTCGGATTTTGGCAAGGAAGTCGTTCGAGAAATGAACCGTCTGGGAATGTTCATCGATATTTCTCACGTCTCGGAAAAGGTGATGAACGACGCTCTCGATGTCTCGACTGCTCCGATCATCGCTTCGCACTCATGTGCACGAGCGTTAAACGACCATACCCGAAATGTGTCGGACGCTGTTCTGAAACGCATCGCAACAAACGGCGGCGTGGTAATGGTCAACTTCTATCCGTCTTTTCTCGATGCCCGGACAAGAAAGGAAGAAAACGAGCGTGATGAGCGACTAAAGCCGCAGATTGAAGCACTTAAAATGCAGATCAAGGGCGATGCAAAATTCATCAATGCGGCAATTCGTCAGCTCTACGAAGCAAATCCGATTTACGTCGCCCCATACACTCGCATCGTCGATCATATAGATCATATTAAGCAGGTCGCCGGAATTGACCATGTCGGCATTGGCTCGGATTTTGACGGAGTACCGTTTTTGCCCGCCGGAATGAACGGAGCAGAAGATCTCGTTTTGGTCACTTACGAGATGCTCAGACGCGGTTACACCGAAGTTGAGATTCGCAAGGTGCTTGGCGAAAACCTGCTTCGTGCGATGGCTCAAATGGAATCAGTCGCAAAGATCAAAACGCGAAAGATCAGCGGCGAAGGCAGTTTGAAGAGGATCAAGTAGAGTTCCGAGAGCTTTTAAGTTATTCGTTTTCCGTTATTCGTTATACGTCATTCCGGAGAAATTCCGAAATAGCGAAAGTGAATATCGAATAACGAATAGCAACCGATTACTGTCTTGACTACCAATATAAATTCGCGTATAAATAGTTGCGTAATTCCGGTTATTTTACTTACATTTAATATCGAGTGAGCGGTTGTTTTTAATGCGGCAACCGCTAGCTTTACTCACAAGCAAGCATCTGATTCTTTGAGAGGAGACTTGAATATGAAAAGGATAATATTTGCATCAATGACGTTTATTTTAGCGTCGCTATTTATAGCTTGCGGCGATCAGGGTGCGGCAAATACCGCCAGCAAACCTGCTAATACTTCTGCTGCAGCAAACGTCGCTAGCGCACCGATAAATCCCGCTGCTATCGAGGCCGATATAAAGAAATTGGTCACCGACTATGCAGCATCAACAGCGAAAAATGATGTTGCTGCATATGAAAAGACTACGGCTGACAACTTCATGTTTGTGGGCAATGACGGCGCTGTTCAAACGAAGGCTGAGCGTGTCGCTTCGATGAAAACTGGTGCTACGAAATATGAGTCGCTGACCTACGATGATGTAAGTGTTCGCGTTAACGCGGAAGGCGACAGTGCCATAGTGATCGCCAAAGCCACCGTCAAAGGGACGAATATGGGCAAGCCGATCGACAGCACGGTGCGTGTCACACAGGTTTGGTCAAAGACAAAAGACGGCTGGAAGATGGCTAGTCTGCAGGCTACAAATCTGACGGCGAAAACCGACGACAAGGCAAAGACGGACGACAAAACCAAGATGGAAGATAAAGCCAAGACCGACGACAAGGCCAGCGACAAAGTACCGGCACCGGCGACGAATAAATAATTAAGGTTGGACATTTGATCGAATTTTCAATCGTTTACATTTTCACAGGAGGAAATTATGAAAAGAATATTTTTTACGTTAATGGCGTTGCTCATTGCGGCGCTATTTACAGCATGCGGCGATCAGGGCGCCGCGAATACCGCCAGCAAACCAGCTAACGCTGCGAATGCAGCAAATGCGGCGGCACCGGCAGCAGATCCAAAGGCAGCAGAGGCCGACATAAAGAAAGTAATGGACAACATAGTAGCAGCTCTTAGTAAGAACGACGCTGATGCTATGGATAAGATCTACGCCGATAACTACCAGATCGTAAATGTTGACGGGTCGGTGCAGAACAAAGCCGAGCGGCTCGCTGCTTTGCGCTCCGGTGAAGTGAAGTACTCGGCATTTGCTTATAGCGAACCCAATATTCGCGTCAGCTCTGATGGCAACAACGCCGTTGTGATCGGCAAGCTCTCTATGAAGGGAACATTCAAAGGCAAGGCGATGGACGGCGACTATCGCAACACGTTGGTCTTTATGAAGACAAACGCCGGCTGGAAACTTATGAGCGCGTCTTCCAACAAAATAGAGGGCGGCGACAAAGCAAAAGCCGACGATAAGATGAAAGAAGCTGAGCAGCCAAAGACGGCGGCCGATGCAAAAAAAGCCGCAATAGCGACTGATGATGCAGTCCCTCCGGCAAAGAAGTAATAGTCTGATTTTTACAAGGGGGAGCAAATTGCTTCCCCTATTTTTGTTTGTCACAGACCGCACTTTGTTCCTTTTAGAATTATTTTTCCGAACGATGCCCCTTTTATGCTCGAAATTCCGTTTATGAAAGTATGGGGCAAACTATATTGGAGCATTGGCGGTAAAGACAAGCCTTTTTGCTTTTTCACTTAATCGAAGAATAAAGGAGAAATGACAATGAAACACATATTTGTATCTTTAATATTGATCGCGGGCATGTTTGGAGCTGCGTTCGGCCAGTGCAGCGATGCTGACAAGAAAGTTCTCGAAGCTTTTGACATGGCATGGGGTGTTGCCGGAGAAAACGGCGACAAGGCTGCGTTGATGAATATACTCGCCGACGATTTCGTCGGACTGCCGATGATGGTAACTAAAACCGCGTCAATCGAAGGCACGATGAAGACATTTGAACGTAATAAAGCTAATCCTGCAGGTGCGGACAAGACTACGCATGACAGCTACCTAATCACCTGCACAGCCAACACGGCAACGATCACCCATCGGAACATTATCTGGACGCCGGACGGCAACGGTGGAAAGCCTGAAACTTTTTGGACCCGCAGCATTCACTTCCTCGAAAAACGCGGCGGCAAATGGCAGGTCGTGAGCAATGCCGGCCATGATATGGATGACTATATGATGCTCGGCTACCTGGAAAATGACTGGAACGTGGCAGGCATAAAGAAGGACAAGGGATGGTTTGAGAAGTACTACGCAGACGATTACTCCTCTGTTAGCAGTAGGGACGGAAAGGTCTACAATAAGAAAGCAGACATTGCGTCATTAAACGATGCAGGCGGCGATGAATGGGCAGAGCTTTCAAATCTCGACATCCGCATCGACGGCAATACAGCTATCGTCGTCGGCGTCAATCATACAAAGGGAAAAGATGACAAGGGCGTAGCATACGACCGCAAGATCCGCTTCACGGACACATGGATCAAACGCGACGGCCGCTGGCAGGCCTGGGCCACACAGGGAACCAGAATGCCATAGTATTTTCCAGATACTTTCGTTAACTTATTAGGAGGAACACAATGAGATACATTTTAGGAACGTTAATATTGATAGCAGGTATGTTTGGAGCTGCATTCGGCGAATGCACCGCCGCAGATAGAGCGGCACTCGAGGCCTTTGACCGCGCATGGGGAACTGCTACTACGAGCGGGGACCGGGCGGCAATGACGGATTTTTACGCCGATGATTATATGGGCTTGCCAGGCATGCAGGGAAAGGCTGCTTCGATCGACGGCGCAGTTAAGGCTGCTGAGGAGAACAAGAAAAACCCGAATCCCGACAAGGTGACGCATGATCATTACTACATTACCTGCACGGCGAACTCAGCCACGATCACGCACCGCAACACTATTTGGACGGCGGATGGCGAAGGCGGCAAGCCGCAAACCTTTTGGACACGCAGCGTCCACGTTTTAGAGAAACGCGGCGGTAAGTGGCAGGTCGTTAGCAATGCAGGTAACGGGCTGGATGATTACACCGTTCTCTGGTACCTCGAGCAGGACTGGAACGACGCCGTTGCGAAGCAGGACGGGGCGTGGTTCGACAAGAATTTTGCGACTGACTTTACGAGCATTAGCGGACTGGACGCAAAGATCTCTAACAAGAAGGAAGACATCGCCGATACAGTCAATGCCAAAATGAAGATGGAACTCGCCGAGACAACCGGCATGGACATCCGCATCGACGGCAACACTGCCATTGTCACTGGCGTCTTTCGCACGAAAGGGACGGACGAAAAGGGAGCAGCCTTCGACCGCAAGGTTCGCTACACCGACGTCTGGATCAAACGCGACGGCCGCTGGCAGGCTTGGTCATCGCAGGGAACAATGATGAAGTAATCACCCATCATTTATCTTTTAGAAGGCGGTCGCTTGCGGCCGCCTTTTTTTTCGTCCCGGTGTCTCACACACACTTCGCGTCCCAAAGATTATTTTAACCACATAGATACATAGAACACATAGAATGAAATTGGTCGATGTTCTCTTGGGCGCGTCCCAGAGAATTTGTCGGAACGCAGGCAGTCGTGCCTGCGTGTTGCGTCCCTGAGAATTGTGTCGAAGGCACGCTCGTTCACAATCGCGTTTCCGCCCGTACGGTCATGCGTCCCTGAGACAGCTTTGCGTCCCAAATAAATTTTCAAATATCTTGTCGATTCGTCGATCTTCCGTTTTGTTGCGTGGCAATTTTTTAACGCGGATCGGGCGGATCGGGCGGATTTGCCCGGAT